>JABAZA010000087.1 GCA_018608725.1 Flavobacteriaceae bacterium | reverse complement strand
AACTTATAATTTTTTTTTGAGCTATCCAAAAAAGAGTCCCATCATATGGATTATTATTGTAATTTTAGTTTCTTAAATCAAACCTCAGTTGAACGGCTTTCATAACATAGAACAAAAATTAGAACAATTCATCAAGCGCTACTACCTAAGTGCTTTGTTGAAGGGCATGGTATTGTTTTTTGCGATCGGACTGCTTTATGCCTTGCTGCTATTGGCAATTGAGCATTTCTTTTGGCTGGGTACTTCGGGTCGTTTGTTGTTATTTTGGGGTGTTTTTGGTTTTGAAGCCATTCTTTTTTATGGGCTTATTTTTACTCCCCTAGCCAAATATTTTAAGATTCAAAACCGCATTGATTTCGAAACCGCTTCTAAAATTGTAGGCGCTCACTTTCCGGAGGTCAAAGACAAACTTTTAAACGTCCTTCAACTCAACCAGCAGTCAGAACACAGCGAATTTCTTATAGCGAGCATTGAGCAAAAATCCAAAAACTTAAGCGTCATCTCATTTAAAAGTGCTGTCAACTTTTCTGAGAACATTAAATATTTACGCTATGCCGCAATTCCGATTGTGATTCTTTTTCTTTGTATTGCATTTGGAAAACAAGCGATTTTTACCGACAGTCTAAAACGGGTTGTCAATTACAATACAGCCTATACACCCCCCGCACCTTTTGAGTTTTTTGTGATAAACCCCAGTTTAGAAGCCATCGAGAACACCCCCTTTACCTTAGTTGCCAAAACACTTGGATCGGTTGTTCCAGAATCCGTTCAGATTGAATATGACAAAGAAACATACATCTTAAAACAAACCGAGCTAGGCGTTTTTGAATATGAGTTTTCACAACCCAAAACCGCTATTGATTTTAAATTAGTTGCTGATGAGGTGGTTTCCAAACCCTACCGCCTAAATGTTTTACCTACTCCCGTTTTGTTGAGTTTTGATATGTATTTAGACTACCCATCTTATACAGGCAAATCCGATCAAAAAATTGCAAACAATGGAAATGCGATGATCCCTGAGGGCACCAAGCTCAAATGGGAACTACGCACCAAATCCACCGATTCGGTTGCGTTTACCTACAAAAAAAAGCGCTCATTTTTTGAGAAGACCGATCAAAAGTTTCATTTTTCCAAACAGGTTTTTGAATCGCTTAACTATACAATTCAAACAAGCAACACCAAGCTAAAAAATTACGAGAACCTCGCTTTTTCATTACAAACAATTAAAGATCAGTTGCCGGCTATAAAAGTCGAAATGAAGCAAGACTCAACGTATCAGACCTCGCTTTATTTTTATGGACAAATTTCAGACGACTATGGGATTCACAAGTTAAAATTGTTTTATTATCCCTCGGCAGATGCCTCTCAAATAAAAGAGTTGACCTTAGCGTCCAATACATCTCCCTTTCAAGAGTTCACCCACGTCTTCCCATCAAACTTAGAGCTCCTAGAGGACACTGCTTACGCACTCTATTTTGAGGTTTCTGACAACGACCCATTTCACAAGAATAAGACGACTAGAAGCCGCATTTTTAATTACAACTCCAAAAGTGAAAATACCCTTCAGGAGCTTCAACTAGAAGAACAAAACCAACTCAGTGCCGCTTTTCAAAAGGCATTGAATACCTTGTCCGAACAAGACAAAAACTTAAATGAAATTTCTCAAACGCAAAAAGAAAAGGAGCAGCTTAATTTTAGCGATCAACAAAAATTAAAATCGTTTATAGAACGCCAACAGGCTCAAGACAAACTGCTGAAAGACTTCAACAAAAAAATGAAGGAGAATCTCAATCAGTTTGAAAAATCAAAAGAGAAAGACCCTTTTAAAGAACAGCTCGAAAAGCGATTGGAAGCACAACAAGAAGCCCTTGAAAAGGATGAAAAATTATTAGAGGAATTAAAAAAGATTACTGACAAGATCAATAAAGAGTCCTTAGCCGAAAAACTTGAGGAACTCGCAAAACAAAATAAAAATAAGCAGCGCAGTTTAGAGCAGTTGTTAGAGCTTACCAAACGTTATTATGTGACCCAAAAAGCGGATCAACTTCAAAACAATTTGGACGAACTCGCGAAAGAACAATTGCAGTTGGCGGAAGAACCAGAAGACAAAAACACACAAGAAAATCAAGACAAGATAAATGAAGATTTTAAAGAGCTCACCAAAGAATTAGACGATTTAAGAAAAGAGAATGAAGCCCTCTCAAAACCTCTTGAATTGCCAGACGACCCTGATTTGGAAAAATCCATCAAAAAGGATCAAGAAAATGCGAGTAGTGACTTAGGCGAAAAAGAAGAATCTTCGGATCCACAGGATCAAAAAGAGAAACTCTCAAATGCTCAAAAAAGTCAAAAAAAGGCGGGTCAAAAAATGCAACAAATGAGCCAGCAAATGGCACAGCAAATGAGCAGTGGCGGCGGTCAACAAATGAGTGAAGATATTGATGTGCTACGCCAAATTTTAGACAACCTATTGCTTTTTTCATTCGATCAAGAGGCGCTAATGAAACGTTTTAGGGAATCCACAACAAACCCTGCTGGCCACGCCAAACGTCTTGTAAAACAAAACAATTTGCGTGAACATTTCGAGCATGTTGAAGACAGTTTATTTGCACTGTCGTTACGCCAGCCGATGATCTCTGAGTCCATTAACAAAGAAATTACAGAGGTCTTTTTTAATATTGATAAAAGCATTGACCTCCTCTCAGAAAACAGTGTTCGAGAAGCGGTTGGCGCACAACAATTTGCCATTACAGCCACCAACAAATTAGCGGATATGCTAAGCAATACTTTAGACAATATGGAGATGCAGATGCAAATGTCTACCGGACAAGGCGAGGGTGAAATGCAGTTGCCAGATATCATTATGAGTCAAGAAGCCTTAAGCAAGCAAATGGAGAAACAACTCGGAAAAGGTGAAAAATCTAAGGGAGAACAAGAGGGTTCTGAAAAGGGAGAAGGCGAGCCTAAGGAAGAAGGACAAGGGTCCAAAGAAGCGCAAGGAACGGAGGGAAAAGAAGGTAAAAACGGCACGCAAGGGCAAGAAGGAAACCCGAGCGGACAAGGAGAGGGCTCTGAAGAGGACAACGGGGAATTGTTTGAGATTTTCAAAAAGCAGCAGGAGTTGCGGAATGCTTTACAAGATTTGATTGATAAAAATGGCATTGGAGACAAGGGTCAAAAACTGTTGGATTCAATGGAAAAAATAGAGCAAAGTCTTATAAATCAAGGTCTTACAGAAAGTTCCTTGCAAAAAATGGAAGACCTTAAGCACCAACTTTTAAAGCTAGATAAGGCGGTTCAGCAGCAGGGAGAAGACACCAAGCGTGTTTCTAATACAAGTAAAGCGGATCGTTTTCAGGCACCGACCCCAAGTGCGGAGACCATCAAACAATATTTTAATACCATTGAAATATTGAACCGACAAAGCTTACCTTTGCGTCAAGAATTTAAGCAAAAAGTTCAAGAATATTTTAAAATAAAAAATGATTAGTTTTCACTCAGAAGTTTCTTTTGAAATTCCTAACGCAGACGTTACAGCGTCGTGGCTTGCTGCCATTATAACTCAAGAGCAGTATAATGAAGGCGAGGTGTCTATTGTGTTTTGTGACGATGTATTTTTGCACAAACTCAACGTGGAGTTTTTGAATCATGACACCCTAACGGACGTAATTAGTTTTGACTATTCTGTGGGAAAAGAAATCCATGGAGAAATTTTTATATCTATTGAACGTGTACGGGAAAATGCCAAAGAATTTGGTCAAAGTTTCGATACCGAGTTATCAAGGGTGATGGCACATGGTATTTTGCATTACTGTGGTTATAAAGACAAGACTCCATCGGAAGCAACCACCATGCGCTCTAAAGAAGAGTTCTATCTTCAACAACGTCCCAATTAATTTTCTAAAGCCTTATATTTGCAATTGCAAAACGATTTGTTCCACGTGGAACATAATACATGTAATCAATGTTTGATAAAATTTACGACGTAATTGTAGTTGGTGGAGGTCACGCAGGAAGTGAGGCAGCTGCAGCTGCAGCCAATATGGGCAGTCAAACCCTGTTGGTTACAATGAACCTTCAAAACATAGCTCAAATGTCATGCAACCCCGCAATGGGCGGTATTGCCAAAGGACAAATTGTTCGTGAAATTGATGCCCTTGGGGGGTATAGTGGAATTGTTAGCGATACCTCAGCCATCCAGTTTAAAATGCTGAACAAATCTAAAGGTCCAGCAATGTGGAGTCCTCGCGTTCAGAGTGATCGCATGCGTTTTGCTGAAGACTGGAGATTGTTGTTAGAGCAAACCAAAAACTTAGATTTTTATCAGGAAATGGTTACAGGACTTGTCGTTGAAGGCGATGAGATCAAAGGCGTAAAAACCTCTTTAGGGTTAGAGATCCGAGCAAAAACGGTTGTTTTAACCAACGGAACATTTCTAAACGGATTAATTCATATTGGAGATAAAAACTTCGGAGGCGGACGTGCTGGAGAAAAAGCTGCGACTGGGATTACAGAGCAACTCATTGATTTAGGTTTTGAGTCTGGTAGAATGAAAACAGGAACCCCGCCAAGAGTGGATGGTCGCTCTTTGGATTTTTCTAAAATGATTGAACAGCCTGGTGATGCCGTTCCTGAAAAGTTTTCATATTCAGACATTACCAAACCGCTTAGCAATCAGCGTTCTTGTCATATGTCTTATACAAGCTTAGAAGTTCATGATTTATTAAGAGAAGGGTTCGATCGTTCTCCTATGTTCAATGGTCGTATTCAAAGCCTAGGACCACGCTATTGTCCTTCTATTGAAGATAAAATAAACCGCTTTGCAGACAAAGACCGTCACCAGATTTTTGTGGAACCAGAAGGATGGAATACAGTCGAATACTACATCAATGGGTTTTCTACATCGCTTCCAGAAGATGTTCAATTTAAAGCGTTAAGTGCCGTTAAAGGCTTTGAAAACGTTAAGTTTTTTAGACCTGGATATGCCATTGAATACGACTACTTCCCTCCTACTCAATTGACACACTCCTTAGAAACCAAGTTGGTTAAAGGGCTTTATTTTGCAGGACAAATTAATGGTACCACAGGGTATGAGGAAGCAGCATCCCAAGGGTTGATGGCTGGAATTAATGCCAGTTTAAAAGTCCAAGAAAAAGAGCCTTTTATACTGAAACGAAATGAAGCTTATATCGGAGTTTTAATAGATGATTTGATTACTAAAGGCACGGAGGAGCCATATCGAATGTTTACTTCACGGGCCGAATACCGCACACTTTTACGACAAGACAATGCAGACATCAGACTGACTCCAAAAGGCTATGAACTTGGTATTGCAAGTGAAAAGCGCTTGAAACGTATGGAAGAAAAACTGTCAAAAGCTGAAGCGTTTGTGGGGTTTTTTAGAACTCAAAGCGTCAAACCAGAAGAAGCAAATCCGGTTTTAGAAAGTAAGGATTCGCAACCGATTCGTCAGTCTGACAAAATGTTTAAAATATTTTCAAGACCCAATATTGACATTGCCGATGTTCGAAAATTTGAAGCTGTTGAGGCGTATATCCAATCCAATGATTTGGACAATGAAGTGATAGAACAAGCTGAAATTCAAGTGAAGTATTCTGGATATATAGCGAAAGAAAAAAACAATGCAGACAAACTCACAAGGCTTGAGTATGTGAAAATTCCTAGTGGATTTGATTATTCTCAAATCAAATCCATGAGTTCAGAAGCGCGCGAAAAACTTAAAAAAGTACAACCCACCACAGTTGCACATGCTTCTCGTATTAGCGGGGTTTCTCCGAATGATATTTCAGTGTTGCTGGTTTATATGGGGCGTTAATTAACTTAATTGTTCCACGTGGAACGTGACCTATGAAAGCAGATAAGCAATATCTTAAACTTAAAGATTATTCAGTAAGCGGAGAGCCTTTTGAACTCCTTTATGATGCATCTAGAGAACTGCTTTATACCCACCCCAAGCCACCACAATCCAAACTTTCAAACTACTACCCAAACACAAATTATATTTCCCATACCAATCAACGAAATTCTCTTTTTGATCTTTTATACCACGCCGTTAGATATGTTTCTGTGCGTAGAAAGTTGCGACTTTTAAAACCTCATCAACCCAAACAAGGAAGTCTATTAGACATCGGAGCTGGCACAGGATTTTTTTTAAGAGCGGCTAAAAAAAGAGGATGGTCCGTTATGGGTATTGAGCCCAATTTGTCTGCACGAACCCTTGCAAATTCAAAAATCCCCAACACTGTTTTTGACGTCGACACATTGCAAACACTGCCCGAAAAATCGTTTGATGTAATTACACTTTGGCACGTACTGGAACACTTGCCAAATTTAGAAGAGGACGTCAAAACAATTCACAAACTTTTGAAACCGAATGGCCGCATTGTGGTAGCCGTGCCAAATTTTAAAAGCTTTGATGCCGATTATTTTAAGAGCTTTTGGGCGGCATATGACGTTCCAAGACACTTATGGCATTTTTCACAGAATTCGATTTCAAAGGTTTTTTCAAAGGTTCAAATAGAAACAGAATCTACACTTCCATTAGTCATGGATGCTTATTACGTTAGCTTGCTTTCTAATAAACTAAAAACAGGGTCTTATCGAATTTTAAATAGTTTGTGGATCGGATTCCTTTCAAATTTAAAGGCTTTAAAGTCTGGTGAGTATTCGTCACTTATTTATGTCCTTAAAAACAAGAATTAGCGTTTTAAGACCTTTTCTGGGGATTTTCTCGCTAAACCCCTAACATTGCCCTCTGCTTTTGTTTTCTGTGATTTAACCCCTGTCTACACAATTCAAAATCAATAGTTTTTTGCAATTGCATCAAAACAGGTTGATAGTTTTTCTTTATAATACAACTCCACCATTTATTTTCATAATTTTGCAATTAGTTTTTTTACTTTTGCATCCACTAACAAATTAAATCATCATGAAAAAATTAGCGATTGTATTTTTAACAATTATAAGTCTTACAGCCTGTCAACAACAAAAAATAGGTTTTGTGGACAACAGCGTACTTATTAACGAGTATCAAGAACGCAAAGATGTTGAAGCGCGCTTAAATACAAAAATTGAAGCTTTCAAAACACGCACAGACAGTTTACGGTCTGCTTTTGAATTGGAAATTAAAGAGGCGGAATTGAAAGCAAGAACGATGTCGCAATCTGCAATCCAGACACTTTCTCAAGAGCTTCAACAAAAAGAACAAGTATTATCTCAACGCGTTCAGTTTGAACAACAGCAAATTGCTCAAGAAAGTCAAACCCTAAATGATTCTATTATTAATAGAGTGAAAGCGTTTGTTCAAGACTACGGGAAATCAAATAACTATAATTTTATCTTAGGGAGTAATGAAGCGGGAAGTGTTTTGTATGGCGAAGAGGCATCGGACTTAACCCAGGAAATCTTAAAGGCCCTAAACGAAAATTACGGTCTTGAAAACTAGACTTTTTTAAGGTGTAGGAGTCGGGTTAGTTTAATGGATAAATCTGTTAATACGACCTTTGGATTTGCATTGCGTTCAATGTGGTAGCTTGCCAGTTCGATTTCTTTTGAAATTTCAGCAATGTTAGTAGCGTCTATAAAAGGTGCAAAGTTTTCAAGTTTAAAAGAAGGGTCGCTTAACTTCATGAAAACCAAATCATTAGCGCCATAATTATAAAGCATCGCTTGTCTAAAAAACCGCAAACTATAGTCTAAAAATTGCTTTTGAATTTCGCGTCCTGCTTTGGAAATCTCAGCACTCCACTCCATCAGACTATTTATTGACTGCTTGTTGCTTTTTGCTTGAAAAGCCGTTCGAACCCAGGCTATAAACCAGGCTTCAAACTGAAGATCTTCAGGTTCCTGACTTAATAAATCCAGCGCTCTACTGTAGCTTCCCTCCGATTGGTGGGCGATGCTTTGAGCTAAACCCTCTTCTGTATGAAGCGAGTTAATCAATGCGTTTTTTATCGTTTCTTCCGAAAGAGGATTCAGCTGCACGATTTGACACCGCGACCGAATGGTATTAATAAGTTGCTCCTCGTCTTCTGTGACAAGGATAATTACTGTTTTATCCGCAGGTTCTTCAATTAGTTTCAGTAGTTTATTGGCGCACATGGAATTCATCTTTTCAGCCATCCATACAATCAGTACTTTGTAGCCACCGTTAAATGCTTTGAGAGACATTTTAGAAACGATATCATTTGCTTCCTCAACACCAATATTTCCTTGTTTATTACCGACACCAACCAAATCATACCAATCATTAATGGACCCATACGGATTCGTTTCTATAAAGGAACGCCATTCGGTAAGGTAGTTAGACGAGATCGGTTTTGATTTAACTTTATCGCTTGTTGTGACAGGATATACAAAGTGGATGTTTGGGTGTGTGAGAGGGTTCATCGTACTAACCCCTTCATCTTGTTGCTTCATCAAATAATCCGCATAGGCAATCGCCATAGGGAGCGCACCTACCCCGCGTTTTCCAACATAAAGTTGTGCATGTGGAATACGCCCAGAGTTTATATTCTGTCTTAAGTGTGTTTTTAAAAAATCCTGCCCTATAATATCCTCAAAAGTCATAAAACAAAGATAGCAGATTAAATTGAATCTGCTCACGAAATCTAGTTCTTACCAGCGCTCAAAAATAACAAATCTTAGAGCTGCAATTTTTTTGTGGGATTCACCTAACTTTCTTGAACGGTTTTTTCCTAGGCTAAAAGAATTACTTACCTTTGATTTTTTATAAATTAACTCACACCATCTCGAAGAAATGAAAACAATCCAGAATGTAAATTTTAAAAATTCAAAAGCACTCATACGGGTAGATTTTAATGTCCCTTTAAATGCTCAATTCGAAGTTACCGATGACACTCGAATTGTTTCAGCAAAACCAACAATTTTAAAGGTTTTGGAAGATGGAGGGAGTTGTATTTTAATGTCTCATTTGGGACGACCAAAAGCGCAAGAGCCTGAATTTTCATTACGTCATATTGTAAGTGCTCTTGAAACAATTTTAGGAGTTCAGGTTTTGTTCTCGAGTAATTGTATAGGGGAGGATGCTCAGAAAGCCTCTGACAACCTCAAACCAGGTCAAGTCCTTTTATTAGAAAACTTAAGATATCACTCTGAAGAAACAAAAGGGGACCTTGGTTTCGCAGAAGCACTTTCTAAGTTGGGCGACTTTTATATTAATGACGCTTTTGGAACGGCGCACAGAGCCCATGCTTCAACAACCATAATTGCTCAGTTTTTTCCAGAAAACAAGTGTTTTGGAAGTTTGCTTGCTCAAGAAATTGAAAGTATTGACAAAGTAATGCAAACAGGAGAAAAGCCTGTTTTGGCAATTTTGGGAGGCGCTAAAGTTTCTTCAAAAATTACAATTATAGATAATATTTTAGATAAAGTAGATCATTTGATTATTGGAGGCGGAATGACATTTACATTTGTTAAAGCATTAGGCGGTTATGTTGGAGACTCTATTTGTGAGGATGATAAAATGGATTTGGCGCTTGAAATTCTTGAAAAAGCAAAACAAAAAAATGTTCAAATCCACATTCCTGTAGATGTTTTGGCAGCCGATGATTTTAGCAATGAGGCAAACACTCAAATTGTAGATGTTAGAGCCATTCCAGAAAACTGGCAAGGCTTAGATTGTGGTCCAAAATCAAAAGCGATATTTCATGAAGTTGTTCAAAAATGTAAAACTATTTTATGGAACGGCCCCTTAGGTGTTTTTGAAATGGAAACATTTTCTACCGGCACAAAAGCATTAGGAGATTCTATTGCGGAAGCAACTAAAAACGGTGCGTTTTCACTTGTTGGTGGGGGCGACTCTGTAGCAGCTGTTAAGCAGTTTGGTTTTGAAAACAAAGTGAGCTATGTAAGTACTGGAGGTGGTGCCATGCTTGAAAGTTTAGAAGGAAAAATCCTTCCTGGGATAGCGGCTATTTCTGAGTAAGTTTAGCGAAGCATACGCGATTATGATATTAATAGGAACAATGGTTGTATAGAATGAAATTAAGAGTTTTTTTATCTTTTTGTCTATTGAGCAGTGTTCTTATGCACAGTCAAAGCATTGACAGCTTGACCTTAGTTCCTGCTCCAGCGATTGACTCTGTTTCTTTGCGTCTTAAAAGCGTACAGAAAATGGAAGCACGCTGGTATAATGAAGCCTATAATAATTCGTTATATGACACGCTAATACCTGTTGTTTCCAACGATTCTTATGACGCAATTTATTATCCAGAGTTACCAACGGATACACTCAAAAAAAGATTGGCAATTCTCGACGCCAAAACGCCTTTCAATATAGCATACAACCCCGCTTTAGAAAGCGTTATAAAGCGCTATTTAAAGAGCCGCAAACGTTCTACGGAAACATTAATAAATCGCAGTCAGTACTATTTTCCAATGTTTGAAGAAGTTTTGGACAAACACAACCTTCCATTAGAAATTAAATATTTGGCTGTTGTTGAATCGGCTTTAAAACCGCGGGCAAAATCACGAGTAGGAGCCACAGGGCTTTGGCAGTTTATGTTTGCTACAGGCAAGCAATACGGGCTTGAAGTAAGTAGTTATGTCGATGAGCGTTGCGACCCTTTACGGTCAACCAATGCTGCTGCTAAATACTTGGCGTCGTTGTATAAAACATTTGGAGATTGGGATCTTGCTTTAGCAGCGTATAATTCGGGACCAGGAAATGTTACAAAAGCAATTCGACGTTCTGGGGGCTATCAAAATTATTGGAACATCCGACCGTTTCTACCAAGTGAAACCGCAGCGTATCTCCCTGCTTTTTTAGCAACGTTTTATCTTTTTGAATATGCAGATGCACATGGATTTCAACTTGAAAAAAATCAACTTCCAATCATTGCAACCGATACCATTCACATCAAACAAATGATCTCTTTGGATCAGGTTGCAGAGCTTACAGACACCAAAATTGAAACACTTCAACACTTAAACCCCTCTTATAAGTTAGATATAATTCCTGTTTTGGACACTAAAACCTACGCACTTAGGCTTCCGCTTACCAAAATCGGAGATTTTGTTCAAAATGAAACACAAATTTATGCAACTGCTAAAGCTGAATTTGAATCGCGAGAGAAACCTTTGCCTCAATTTTTTGAAATTGATTCTAAAATTAGATATAAAGTTAAATCGGGGGATTATTTAGGAAAAATTGCACGAAAATTCAGGGTTAGAGTGAGTCAAATTAAGAAATGGAATGGACTCCGAACAAATGATTTAAAAATAGGGCAACGACTGACAATTTATTCTCGAAACCCAACCGCTTATAGTTTTAATAACTCAACTACTGCTTCCAAAAAAACTCAAAAGAACTCTAGTAAATCGACTTATTTAGTGAAACCTGGCGATTCTTTATGGAGTATTTCAAATAAATTAACAGGAATTTCTGTCCAAAACCTTAAAGAATGGAATGATATTTGGGACAATCATTTAAAACCAGGGATGACCTTGATTATTTCTAATTAAAAAACCAACTCAATGAGACTTTATCTAAAAGCGTTATGTTTAGTATTCCTTTTATCTGCTTGTGAGGACTCTAACTCTAAAAAAGTATATAAACCACAGTCCTCAGGAAACATCAATGATTTATCTGTGGTAATTGATAATGATTTATGGGAATCCTCGGTTGGTGAGGCGATTCGATCTACAGTTGGAGCGCCTTTGTATGGGTTGCCTCAAGACGAACCTCAATTTTCAATACGACAAATTCCCTCTTCAGTTTTTACAGGGTTTGTAAAAAACTCACGTCTTGTTTTAAAGGTAAAGAAAGGGGTTGCTGCCGCTACAAAATTTTATAAAGATCCCTATGCGTCGCCTCAACGGATGGTTACGGTGAGTGGGATGACGAACCAAGAAATTACGGATCAATTTATAACAAATCAAGATAAAATCGTCCAGACGTTTAAAACGCAAGAGATCCAAGAAAAGCAACGTCGAACAAAAAAAACATTGTTTAATTCTACAGCAATTACCAAGCAGTTTGGGATTAACATTCAGTTTTCATCGCTTTATCGCATTGCCAACCAAGTAGATAATTTTTGCTGGATCCGAAGAGATATTAAAACAGGGACAGTAAATTTGTTGCTATATTCACTTCCTTATGATGATACCCTTACAAAAGAAGCACTTGCAAAACGAGTGATTACAGTGCGGGATTCGATTGGAAAACGATACATTCCAGGACCGGTAGATGGGAGTTATATGACAACAGAAAAGGCATATACCCCATTTTTTGCTGACACCAAAATATCGAATTTAACGAGTTTTGAAACAAAAAGTATTTGGCAAGTGAAGGACGCTTTTATGTCGGGCCCATTTATAAACTATTGGATAGAAGACAAAGTAAACAATCGCTACTTGATTGTAGAAGGCTTTGTGTTTGCGCCCTCCCTTGGAAAACGCGATTATATCTTTGAATTAGAGGCAATTATACGGTCGATAATTATAAAACAATAAACCCCAGCTGCGCCAGGATTTAGTTAGTCTTTATTATCTTCAGTGTCTTTTGTTTCTTCTTTACTGGCTTTTTTGAATTCTTTGATTCCACCTCCTAAGCCTTTCATAAGTTCAGGGATTTTTTTGCCGCCAAACAACAAAAGAACGACAACCACAATTAAAATAATTTGTGGAGCTCCAATAGCTAAGGGTAACATATATATGCTCATGATGTTATAAGTTTTAGATTACAAAGTTAATAATTATCCTTTAAATAACGAGTTATTTCAAACTTTAGTCCGCTTTAAACAATGGAATCGCTTAATTTTTAATTAATTTTGTCTTAATACAATGACAAGAAAAAAAATAAATAAAAAAAAGCTTAAAAAAAAGCTGCTTCATAAATACCGCTTAGTGGTGTTAAATGAAGACACTTTTGAAGAACGAATAGCGTTTAAGCTCACACGTCTTAACGTTTTTGTTTTGGGCTCTTTAATTGCAATTTTATTGGTGGCGATCACCACCGTTTTTATTGCGTTTACACCTGTTCGCGAATACATTCCTGGCTATTCTTCAACAGCACTTCAAAAGCAAGCTTTGGAGCTCGACTCTAAAACAGATTCTTTATTGGAAGTGATTACAATGAATGACGCCTATATTAACTCTGTTAAAAGCGTATTGCGTGGAGAGGTTAGTGCAGTTGTTATAAATAAAGATTCTATTTTTAAAGCCGCTCAAGCAGATACAGATATTTTAGACTTAAACCCTTCAAAAGCAGATTCAATTTTGAGAGCGAAGGTGAGTAATGAGGATAAATATAATTTATTTGAAACCGCCACAGCGGTGAAAGATTTTGTGTTTTTTCCACCTGTAAACGGTTCTATAAGTGCTGGTTTTGACACAAAAGAAAAGCATTATGCAGTTGATATTGTCATTCCAAAAAACACCCCAGTAAAGGCTACCGCAGACGGACGCGTTTTATTTGCTTCTTGGACTTCAGACGCCAGTTATGTGATCATTATAGATCATGGTGATGAATTGATTTCTGTATATAAGCACAATTCTTCTCTAACGAAATCTCAAGGCGACTTTGTAAAATCTCGAGAAGTCATTGCTATATCTGGATCTTCAGGAGAGTTGAGTACAGGACCCCATTTACATTTTGAACTTTGGAACAATGGAATTCCTTTGAACCCTTCAACCTTTATTGACTTTTAAAACAATTTAAAATGCCATCAATTAAATCGTTTGCTGCAAAATTGTATGCGACTAGAGTATATAATAAAATCAATAGATGGGCCTCCAACCCTATTGAGACTCAAGAGCGCGTTTTTCAATCGTTAATTTCTGACGCCTCTTCCACTCAATTTGGAAGGGATCATAATTTTAAAAATATATCCACACACGAAGATTTTGTAAAACAAGTTCCTGTGCGGGATTATGAAGCTTTGAGACCCTATGTTGAAAAAGTGGTTGCAGGCGAATCTGATATTTTATGGAAAGGCAGACCTTTGTACTTTGCGAAAACCTCGGGGACAACCTCAGGAGCTAAGTACATTCCAATCACAAAAGAAAGCATGCCAGGCCACATCGAAGCGGCCAAAAATGCTATTTTACTCTATATTCATCAAACGGGAAACACTAAAATTGTGAATGGAAAAATGATTTTCTTACAAGGAAGTCCAGTTCTCGAGTCCAAAAATGGCATTCAACTTGGACGCTTGTCCGGAATTGTAGCACACTATGTGCCCAAATACCTTCAAAAAAATCGTCTTCCTTCATGGGAAACAAACTGTATAGAAGACTGGGAAACCAAAGTAAATACCATTGTTCAGGAGACTGTGAACGAGGATATGTCTGTAATTGCAGGGATTCCGTCTTGGGTTCAGATGTATTTTGAAAAACTTATTGAAGAAAAAAAGCAAAAGGTCGGAGAGCTATTTAAAAACTTTGATCTTTTTATTTTTGGAGGTGTAAACTATGAGCCTTATCGTTCTAAATTTGAGAGTTTAATAGGAAGAAAAATAGACAGTGTGGAGCTTTATCCTGCCAGTGAAGGATTTTTTGCATTTCAAGACCGGCAAAATGAGCCTGGAATGCTGCTTCAATTAGACTCAGGAATGTTCTACGAATTTATAGTTGCAGACACTTTTTTTGAGGCTTCTCCTACTCGATTGACTTTAAAAGATGTTAAAATCGGCGTAAACTATGTCATTATTATATCAACGAATGCAGGCCTTTGGGCTTATAATATTGGGGATACGGTACAATTTACTTCATTAGCCCCTTTTAGGGTGATTGTCAGTGGACGCATTAAACATTTTATTTCTGCATTTGGCGAACACGTCATCGCAAAAGAAGTTGAACATGCGCTTTTAAGTGCTTTAAAAACAACTGAAGTAAGCGTGAGTGAATTTACAGTTGCACCTCAAATCGAGCCTTTAGAAGGGCTGCCGTATCATGAATGGTTTATTGAATTTGAAAATTCACCTTCAAATATTGAGGACTTCGCTACTCAAATTGATGCCGCTTTGCAAAGCCAAAACAGTTACTATTTGGATTTGATACAAGGAAAAGTATTGCAGCCTTTAAAAATTACACCCGTTCAAAAGGGAGGCTTTCAAAATTACATGAAAACCATAGGGAAGTTGGGAGGACAAAACAAAACGCCTCGATTATCTAATGATCGAAAAATCGCAGATGTTTTGACACAAAATATTCAGGTTAAATAATGTATATTTGTAGTACTTATGCAAAAATCTCAAATTAAAAATAGAAAACGTACTCGCGCACAAGAGAGTTCTCATGCCATAGAGCGTATGTACTTGACGATGAGGCATTTATTTAATAGGGGGTTTTATAAACCAATGGGTGTTTCTGGAGAAACTTTGCGCCAAGCATTACTGCAATTACGTCCTGAAATTTATGGTTCTATTGGCGACGACAAAACAGAGTTAGAAGGCCTGCTTTATGTAGTTGACCGATTGCCTGTTGGGATTGAAGAGTGTATTTTGATAAATTTAACGAGTGCTGAAGGTTTTGGGGATTCTCATTTTGAGGTCATCGTGCCTTCCAAAAGGCGTCGAAATTGTTATCGAATTGATTTTGAGCAAATGAACATCGAAATTACTCGAGGGCGTTCGGAAATTTATGATATTTTGACGCATCTAACGTTTATGTTTATTGAGTCTCATAAAATTGCAAATCGTGTAGTTATAGACGATAAAGGCACCACGACAAGAGATTGGATAAAGTTAGAATCTGCTGTGCTTTCTAAGAAAAAATTGAGTCAAAAAGAGCGTGAGCTGGCAATTACCCATACAGGGAATATTTTGGGCCGAACTTTTGAAGAAATTGTGGAGGTTTATGATCAGTTTTCAACACCAAAACAACCGAATCATTTCTTGCACCTGATTTATTGGTTAGGAAAGCGCGCAATTGAAGAAATTGTAGACAATTTAAAACGAACAATTAGTTTTAGCCCTGTTTTAAGAGAACGATTGGGGCATCATATTCACGGAGAGGCATGGGCAACTACAATAAAAGAGACCCTTCAGAAGCATCAATTAATCAACCGGACAATTCATGTGATTTCCGCAAACCTACACAGTGTTATGAATACGCTTCACGCGTCAAAAGCACTAAAAGATTTATGCGCTAAGCAGGATATTTTTACAGTATATGACTTGTTGAGTAAAGAAGAAAATAAGATACTACGCAATAAAACTAAGCAAGTTGCGTTGCAAGAAGGCATGATCTTCATAGAAGATAAATCCGGAACCAACATAGATGTTCAAATCTTTGATTCCTCTAAGATTGATTTCTCTCATACAGAATTTGAGTTTGATTCTAAAAAGGAAGCACCCGTAATTATCGTTATGGATTATGCTTTTGGAGAACAAGCTTATGAGACGATAGATGAATTATTAAAGCCGTTTAAAACAGCTGAAAAGAAGATCCATCTGAATGTTGATTCGATTTCGGTAATGGGAAAAGCAGGTATTTTAGAAGGGTCTAAAGGCGATATTATGATTCCATCGGCACATATATTTGAAGGAACAGCAGATAACTATCCTTTTAAAAACGAGTTAACGCTTAAAGATTTTGACACGAAAGATATAAAAACTTTTGAAGGTACAATGGTGACTGTATTGGGCACATCACTTCAAAATAAGGACCTTCTAAAGTTTTTCCATGATTCGACGTGGAATGTTATTGGGCTAGAGATGGAAGGCGCCCATTATCAAAAAGCAATTCAATCGGCTTCAAAGGTTCGTCACAGTATCAATCCCAATGTAAAGGTTCGATACGCTTATTATGCAAGTGATAATCCCCTTGAAACAGGTAGTACTTTAGCGTCTGGAGGACTCGGTTCAAGCGGCGTAAAGCCAACTTATTTAATTACGAAACAAATTTTAAATCAGATATTTAATTAATAATACATTATGAGCACTAATTCTAATACTCCCAACAATTCTGAAGAAGTTGATTTAGGACAACTTTTTAAGCTAATCGGAAATGTTTTTGATCGTTTCTTTAATTTTATTGGTAGGATTTTTAATAACCTTTTTTTAGCATTTATATGGGTTATTTTATTTACAAAAAAACGAATCATCATTCTTGCTTTGGTGACGGCTTTTGGACTTATATTAGGGGCTCTTAGTCAAAAAACAGCAATTCCTAAATACGAGTCCTCTGTGACAGTGGTGCAAAATTATCCAACGGGAGAGAACCTTTACAGCTCTGTAGGTTACTACAATGATTTGTTAAGACAACAAGATTACGAAACCCTTGGAGCAGTTTTGGACTTAGACCTCGAAAAAACGAAATCTATTTTAGAGTTCAATGTAGAGCCAGTGATTAGTGAAAACAACAAGCTCGTGGCATTTGATAAATACATAAAGCAATTAGATTCTTTGGCAGCATCTAAAATTGAATATGAAGATTTCCTGGTTAACAATGAAGATTACACTCATAAATATCAGCAAATTAGAATCGAGTCTTCAGAGCGAAATAGTTTTAAATCTGTTTTTGAAAACATTGTTAAGTCGATTAATTCAAATCCCTTTTTCGTAAACGAACAGCGTAAAGATATAGTAGAGCTCACTCAAATAAAAACGTCTTTAGAGAAGGCTTTGGACGAATCAAAAACACTTCAAGAGACTTATAAGAAAGTTCTAGAGCAAGGCATAGATTCTGACCAAGCTAAATCTTCTGAAATTGGAATTACTTTTGAAGGTTCTAGTGAAGTTGAAAAAACTAAGGAATTTGATTTATACCTAAGCGATTTAGAATTGAGAACACAATTGGTACAAATAGAAAGGGATCTTTTAGACAAGCAATACATCGTTGAAATGATTTCAAACAAACAGGATTCAGGGTCTGCAAGCACTACAAAAACACTTTTAGAAATAGAAATGAGTCCAGCCATTTATTATGGAATTTTATCATTTTTGGCCACGTTTGGTATTTTATTAGGGATAGAATTTTTAAGGTTTATAGATAAATACAAGACAAAAGTATGACTGTTTTAATTACAGGCGGCGCGGGCTTTATTGGCTCTCATGTCACAAAATTATTTGTAGAAAAACACCCCAACTATCACGTTTTTAATTTAGACGCACTTACGTATGCGGGCAATTTAGAGAATTTAAAAGCAATTGAGAACCACCCCAACTACACCTTTATAAAAGGCGATATTACCGACGAGGAGTTCATAAATAAGCTATTTAAAACACATAAGTTTGACAACGTTATTCACTTAGCTGCAGAGTCTCATGTAGATCGTTCTATAAAAGATCCCTTAGCATTTATTAAAACCAATATTCTTGGTACTACAATTCTGTTAAACGCTTTTAAAAACACTTGGAAGGATAACTTTGATCAAAAATTATTTTATCATGTAAGTACTGATGAGGTTTATGGAACATTAGGGCAAACAGGGCTATTTACAGAGACGACACCCTACGATCCGAATTCTCCATATTCGGCTTCTAAGGCAAGCTCAGACCATATTGTGAGGTCCTACGGAGAAACCTATAATATGCCGTACGTCATTACGAATTGTTCAAATAACTATGGCCAGAATCAATTTCCAGAGAAATTAATTCCACTCTTTATTAATAACATAATAAACAGAGAAGCACTTCCAGTGTATGGAAATGGCGATTATACTCGAGATTGGCTGTATGTGAAAGACCATGCAGCAGCCATTGATTTGGTTTTTCAAAAAGGAAAAAACAAGGAAACCTACAATATTGGAGGTTTTAATGAATGGAAAAACATAGATTTAGTAAAGGTTTTGTGTCAACAAATGGACGTGAAACTCGGACGTCCCTCAGGAGATTCAGAAAAACTGATTACTTTTGTAACAGATCGACCGGGTCATGATTTGCGCTACGCAATTGATGCCTCAAAAATAAAAAATGAACTCGGTTGGGAGCCCTCCGTAACTTTTGAAGAAGGATTGGCCATCACCATTGATTGGTATTTAAACAATGATGTTTGGCTAAAGAATGTGACCAGTGGGGCGTATCAGTCCTATTACGATAAACAATATAATTAACACCCGATGAAAGGAATTATTTTAGCTGGCGGGTCAGGAACACGCCTCCACCCTTTAACGTTGTCTGTAAGTAAGCAATTGATGCCTATTTACGATAAGCCGATGATATATTATCCCCTGTCCACATTAATGTATGCAGGTATAAATGAGGTGTTAATCATTTCAACCCCCAAAGACTTACCGCTTTTTAAAACACTATTAGGGGATGGCAAAAAGTACGGGTGTTCTTTTGAATATGCTGTCCAAGAACATCCAAATGGTTTAGCTGAGGCCTTTTTAATTGGCGAAGAATTTATTGGAAATGACAAGGTGGCTCTTATTTTGGGAGACAATATTTTTTATGGGACGGGTTTAGAAAAATTGTTGCAAGCCAATAACAATCCCGAAGGGGGAATTATTTATGCCTACAGGGTTAATGATCCAGAGCGCTATGGCGTTGTTGAATTTAATCAAGAAGGCAAAGCGATTTCTATTGAAGAAAAACCAGAACACCCAAAATCGAATTATGCGGTGCCAGGGATTTATTTTTATGACAATACAGTTGTTGAAATTGCAAAAAACATCCAGCCGAGTCATAGAGGGGAATTAGAAATAACAGATATCAACAAAGAATATCTCAAACAAGGTAAATTAAGTGTCAGTATTTTAGATCGAGGCACGGCTTGGCTAGATACTGGAACGTTTCAATCATTGATGCAAGCTTCACAATTTGTAGAGGTTATTGAGCAACGTCAAGGATTAAAAGTCGGTGCTATTGAAGGTGTGGCTTTTGAAATGGGATATATAGACGAAACACAACTCAAAAGATTGATAGAGCCCTTATTAAAAAGTGGGTATGGTGAAAATTTAATCCAACTTTTGAATAAAAAGTAATGAAAGTAACAGAAACAAAACTTAAAGGTTGTTTTATGATAGAGCCAAAGCTGTTTAAAGACTCTAGGGGCTATTTTTTTGAGAGTTTCAATCAACATAGGTTTAATGAATTGATTGGAAAGAACATTGATTTTGTTCAAGACAATGAATCCTTTTCTTCTAAAGGAGTTTTAAGAGGGTTGCATTTTCAAACAGGAGAATATGCTCAGGCCAAATTGGTGCGGGTTATAAAAGGAATGGTGTTAGATGTCGTTGTAGATCTTCGAAAAGACTCTCCTACATTTTCTAAACATTTTTCAATTGAATTGTCTGAAGACAATAAAAAACAACTTTTTGTTCCACGAGGATTTGCACACGGGTTCATCGTCCTTAGTGAAACAGCCGTCTTCTCCTATAAATGCGATAATTTTTATAACAGTGCTTCCGAACAAGGGATTCGGTATGACGACCCTTCTTTGGGCATTGACTGGAAACTACCAACAAAAGAGTTTATAGTTTCAGAGAAAGACTTAGTATTGCCAACACTTTCAACCCTATCGCTATGATGCATGTGTTAGTGACAGGAAGTAATGGGCAATTAGCAAGTTGTATTAAAGACCTTGCTGGTCAGTATGAGAATCTAAAGTTTACTTATACAGATTATCAAGAATTAGACATTTGTGATTTAAAGCAAGTAAATACGTTTTTTAAATCCAATCCAAAAATAGATTATTGTATTAATTGTGCCGCTTATACGGCTGTTGATAAAGCAGAGTCAGAAGTCGATAAAGCTTATGAAATCAATGCTCAGGGCGCCAAAAATTTAGCCATTGTTTGCCACGAATTTGATGCGGTTCTGATTCAGATTTCTACCGATTTTGTGTTTGATGGACAAAAAAACTCCCCTTACGTTGAAACAGATGTTCCCAACCCGATAAGTGTTTATGGAGCGTCTAAGCTCCAAGGAGAAGTTGAGGTTAAACAACGATTAGAAAAGTATTTTATATTTAGAACCTCTTGGTTATATTCCGAGCATGGTTCTAATTTTATGAAAACGATGTTAAGACTGGCGGAAACACGCGATGAAATTAGCGTAGTATCAGATCAAATAGGAACTCCAACCTATGCAGGAGATTTAGCGAAAATGATATTAA
>JABAZA010000048.1 GCA_018608725.1 Flavobacteriaceae bacterium | reverse complement strand
AAAATATATTAAAAAGAAATGTGTTTCTTTGTCTATATATTTAAACACACTAATGATAGGAACTGTCTATAAATCTACAGGGAGTTGGTACTCTGTTAAATCTCAAGAAGGAGTGTTCTATGAGTGCCGTATCAAAGGTAAATTCCGTATCAAAGGAATTAAAAGTACCAACCCATTAGCCGTTGGAGATCGTGTAGATTTTGATTTAGAAACAAGTAACAATACTGAAACAGGGGTCATTACAACGATTCACCCTCGGACTAATTATATCGTTCGGAAATCAGTCAACCTTTCTAAACAGACCCATATTATTGCGAGTAATATTGATCAAGTGTTTTTGTTAATCACAATTGATAACCCCCCTACATTTACAAGCTTTATCGATCGTTTTTTAGCAACCACCGAAGCCTATGCTATAAAAGCTATTTTACTCTTTAATAAGGTTGATGTTAATGATGAACCCACTCAAAAAATCGTTCAAGAATTATCAGCACTCTATGAAGGTATAGGCTACCAATGTTTGAGTATTTCTGCTAAAACAGGTGAGAATATTGAAGCCGTAAAAACCTTAATGACCGGAAAATCTAGCATGTTTGCGGGACATTCAGGCGTTGGAAAATCGACCTTAGTAAATTCGATTGAACCTGGATTGAATATAAAAACAAAAGAAATTTCAGATCAGCACAAACAAGGACAGCACACCACAACCTTTGCAGAAATGTTTGATTTGAGCTTTGATGCTCGAATCATTGATACCCCGGGTATCAAAGGATTTGGTGTTGTGGATATGGAACCCGCTGAAGTCGATCATTATTTTCCAGAGTTGTTTGCTTTAAAACAATCCTGTAAATTTAATAACTGTCTGCATTTACACGAACCCCAATGTGCGGTTAAATTAGCCCTCGAAAATAACCAAATAGCGGCCTCGCGCTACAAAAGTTACACACAAATTTTGGAAGGGGATGACGAACATTACCGAACGGATAACTACGAGCCAAAATGAGAGCAGTCATTCAAAGAGTATCAGAAGCAAGCGTAACCATTGAGGGTAAGAAAGTCGCGGAAATCGCTTCGGGCTTGGTAGTACTTTTAGGGGTTACGGATTCCGATACACTCGAAGATATTCGTTGGCTAAGCAATAAACTAACCAATCTCCGCATTTTTAATGATGCCGATGGTCTTATGAACACCTCTCTGAAGGACAGCAATGGATCGGCGATTGTGGTGAGCCAGTTTACGCTGTATGCACAAACAAAAAAAGGCAACCGCCCAAGTTATATCAAAGCTGCCAAACCCGCAATTGCAAAACCGTTGTACGAGCAATTTGTGCGTCAATTTGAAAATGATTTAGGACAACCCATCCAAACAGGTGCGTTTGGTGCGGATATGAAAGTCGCACTTTTAAATGATGGCCCTGTAACAATTATTATTGATTCAAAAGCCAAAGAATAAGGAGTTGTTTTTGATGCCGTTATTTTAGTGAATATAATTTGATTTCTTTTCAACATTGACTAGTTTAGTAGTTCAATAATTTTCTCATAAAATGAACCTTCAAAACGCACAAAAAACCGTCGATAATTGGATTAACGCACATGGTGTTCGCTATTTTAACGAACTCACTAATATGGCGCAACTTACAGAAGAAGTGGGCGAAGTGGCTCGTATTATTTCAAGACGTTATGGCGAACAAAGTGAAAAAGAAAGCGACAAAAATAAAGACCTTGGTGAAGAATTAGCCGATGTTTTATTCGTTGTTCTTTGTTTAGCCAATCAAACTGGTGTAAATTTGCAAGACGCTTTTGATAAAAAGTTAGCGCTAAAAACCAAACGGGATCACAACCGTCATCATAGCAACGAAAAACTAAAATAAATTTTGCATCTTTTCCTTCAAAATTCAACCCTAAACCCAAGTACCGATATTACGATTACAGGGTCTAAAAGCGAGTCCAACCGGCTCTTATTGCTAAAAGCATTGTTTAAAAATTTGGAGATTCAAAACGTCTCCAATTCAGATGACAGTCAATATATGCTCAAAGCATTAGATTCCGAAGCGCCTCTAGTCGATATCCACCACGCCGGAACCGCCATGCGTTTTTTGACCGCCTATTTTGCCACTTTAGAAGGAAAGACAACCTTGCTGACAGGATCGCAAAGAATGCAAGAACGTCCAATTAAAATTTTAGTGGACACTCTAAGAGCTTTAGGAGCAGACATAGAATATGATAAAGAGGAAGGCTATCCCCCCTTACGAATTACTGGAAAAATGCTACTCAAGGACGAAGTCCGAATGAAAGCGAATGTGAGTAGTCAGTATATTTCCGCATTGTTACTGATGGCGACCAAACTAAAAAATGGATTGACATTACACCTTGAAGGTAAAATAACTTCGATTCCTTACATCAAAATGACCCTTTCATTATTAGAGCAACTCGGCGTTGAAACCAGCTTTGAAGGTCAAGTGATACAGGTGAAACCCTATTTAGAAACCGTTTCAAAAACGGTTGTTGTAGAATCAGATTGGTCGTCGGCATCCTATTTTTATAGTATTGTAGCTTTAAGTCCAGTGGGGACTCAAATTAATTTAAGCACGTATAAAAAAGAGAGTTTACAAGGCGATTCGGTTTTGCAAGAAATTTATACTCACTTAGGCGTTCAAACAACCTTTGAAGGATCTAAAATCAACATCACAAAAATTAATAACAACTTACCAGAAAGCTTAGATTTAGATTTAGCCAATGCACCGGATATTGCACAAACTATTGTGGTAAGCTGTTTAGGGCTTCAAATAAAGTGTAATCTTATTGGTTTACACACCTTGAAAATTAAAGAAACCGACCGTTTAGAGGCCTTGAAAAATGAGATCTATAAATTCGGAACATCCATTGAAATTACCGATGACAGTTTACAGCTCTCAGAACCCAAACCCTTGAGCTCTGGTGCAGTTGTAGCAACCTATAACGATCATCGAATGGCGATGGCATTTGCGCCCTTAGCACTTAAAACCTCATTTTCTATAAATGAGGCCGAAGTCGTTTCAAAATCCTTTCCAGATTTCTGGGAGAATTTAAAACAATTAGGGTTCAATATCTCCAATTCCTAAAAATAAAGGTTCAAATACTTGACAACGCCTATTTTGAGGTCGTATATTCGCA
>JABAZA010000071.1 GCA_018608725.1 Flavobacteriaceae bacterium | reverse complement strand
CTATCTACACTCTCAACATCTAGAATGAATCCCTTTATAGGAATACCCCACCTGTTTTTGATAAACTTCATTATTGAAAAGAAATATTTTTTCGGAATCTTTTAAGTTTTGGTAATTACTCATAACTATTTTTTTGCCTAAACAAATTTAACATAATCTATCGACTAATATATACTAAAATATCTTTTACAGTAGGTTTAAACTCTCGATTTATTCTCTTTTCTCTAATCTTACCTTTCTTGTATATTGAATAGATATAGTTGTGTATGAGGATTGAATCTGTTCTTATAGATCTGTAACCTTTCTCATATAGTACGTAACTAATTCTTTTGTATCCATATCCTTCAACCTCTTTAAGTCGTTTGATTTCGTCGAAAAGTTTTTGTTGGTATCCTGTGTAATGTGTAGTTTTGGTAAGTGTTGAAGTTTTAATACATATGGTAAAGGTCATCATGATTGAATTGTATGAAACTTCCCTTTTAAACCAATCCGTTACTGTGGAGTAAACTTCTTGCATGTGTTTTTAAGCTACTGATTTTCAATTAATTAAAATAAAAACCTTGCTTTTTACAGAAGCCCAAAGGGTCAAATCAATAATATTTGTGCTGAAATTTAAGAAATATTAAATTTTTAATGCTTAAATTTGATATTACTATAACCATACGATATTAAAACAATTTAATTTATGAAAACAATTTTAAAGACTTTAGTCTTTCTTTTCTGTGTTGCATCTTTTGCACAAACAACAGTGAAAGGAACTGTCAACGATGCTAGTGGATTACCATTACCAGGTGCCAATATTATTGTTGTTGGAACTTCAACAGGAGTCGTTACAGACTTTGATGGTAACTTTTCTCTAAACGTTGATCAAAACCCTCCTTTCTCTATTCAAGTGAGTAGTGTAGGATTTGAAACACTTACACAAGAAATCACAAAGAACAATGAAACATTAGCACTCGTTTTAAACGAAGGAAGCTTCCTAGATGAGGTTGTTATTTCGGCGTCTCGAACTCCAGAACGTATTTTTGAATCCCCAGTTACGGTGGAGCGTTTTGGTATTAAAGACATCAAAACATCTGCATCTGCTGATTTTTATGGCGGTTTAGAAAACTTGAAAGGAGTAGATGTTAATACCAACAGTTTAACATTTAAATCTGTAAACACACGTGGATTTGCAACATTTGCAAACAATCGTTTTATGCAGCTTGTTGACGGAATGGACAACTCAACTCCAGCACTTAACTTTCCAATCGGAAACTTAGTAGGGATGATTGAAGCCGATGTACAAAGTGTCGAATTACTTCCAGGTGCATCGTCTGCACTATATGGTGCCAATGCTTTTAACGGGATCTTATTCATGACTAGTAAAAATCCTTTTGATAGCGATGGAATTAGTACAAGTTTAAAAAGAGGAATCACTTCTCAAGAATCTGCTGGTGACAATACGTACACAGATTTCGGAATTCGAGTGGCTCACAAATTTAGCGAAAAGTTTGCTGCCAAGGTGAACTTTGGATGGCTTAAAGGAACTGACTGGGCTGCCACAAGCGAAGTGGATAGCGATATGATTGGTGGCACAAGAGCAACCAACCTAAACTATAACGGAATTAATGTCTATGGAGATGAAGTCTCTACAGGGATTAAAGAAGTTGCTGTAGCCTTAGAAGCTTTGGGAATATTACCAGCAGGCGCTAATGCTTTGGTACCAAACGTTGCTGTCAGTAGAACAGGTTATAACGAAAGAGATTTAACAAACTATAATGCAGAAAGCATCAAAGCCGACTGGGGTCTTTATTACAGACCTTTTGAAAATGACTTTGAAATTTCATACATTGGAAAAGTAGGAACAGGTTCTACTATATACCAAGGAATCAACCGATATGCAATTAACAACTTTTTTCAAGAGCAGCATAAATTAGAAGTTAAGAATGATAACTTTTATGTAAGAGGTTATGTTGTTTCAGATGATGCTGGAGATTCTTACGACATGGTCTTTACAGGGATTAACATTAATAGAGCATGGAAAGACGATGTAACTTGGTTTGGCGAATATGCTGGAACATATGTGCAATCCACTTTAGGGGGCGCTACAGATGCACAAGCGCATGCCAATGCAAGAGCTGTGGCAGATACCGGTCGATTTTTACCAGGGTCTGCTGAATTTCAAAATGCATACAATACAAGCATTACCAACCCTGATTTAACTACAGGGTCTAAATTCCAAGATGCTTCTAAATATTACCATGCAGATGCAAACTATAATTTTTCGCATTTGATTGATGTTGTTGACATTCAAGTTGGGGGATCATTTAGACAATACAGCTTAAATTCTTCAGGAACCATCTATACAGATTATGATGGTGCAATAAACTACTCTGAATTTGGAGTTTATACACAACTTCAAAAAGAACTTGAATTAAGCGCTGACGCAAAATTAAAATTTACAGGATCTGTTCGTTATGATAAATCAGAATTTTTCGATGGCTTTTTTTCACCTAGATTAGCTGCTGGTTTAACACTAAACAGAAATCATAACATTAGACTCTCTGGACAAACTGGTTTTAGAAATCCAACCACACAAGATCTATTTATTGGATTGGATGCAGGACGTGCCTTACTTGTAGGGTCTGCACCAAACAACTTAGAGCGTTATTCAAATGTGTTTGATATTTCTCAAACAGGACAAGCTGCTTTTGGACAACCAGCTCAAATAACTCAAACGGGGTCCGCTGCGTATAACAATTCTTATACTGCAAGCTCAGTAGGAATGTTAGGAGTTACTGGAAATCCAGCAGACTTAGTCGTTGCAAATCCAGACGTCGTAAAGCCAGAACAAGTCACAGCATTTGAAGTAGGATACCGTGGAAAATTTGACAACTTAATTGTTGATTTTAGTGCGTACCATAACACATATAAAGACTTTATCTCTACAGAAATTGTAGTTGCACCTTTATATGGGGTTGTTGGAGATGGCGGACTTTCAGTTGCTTCTATTGCCAATGGCGATTATACAGCCTATAGTGCATACACGAACTCTAGAGCAGAGATTACATCTTATGGAGCTTCTATTGGATTGTCAACAAAAGTGTTTAGTGATTTCGATTTAAGCGGTAGTTATACTTATGCTAAAATGGATGAAGATAAAAACTTTCCTGATTTCAATACAAACTTTAACACTCCAGAACATAAATTCAAGGCCTCTTTTGGAAATACAGCCTTATTTGAAAACT
>JABAZA010000075.1 GCA_018608725.1 Flavobacteriaceae bacterium | reverse complement strand
CTTCTTACGTACACCTAAACGTCGAAAATAAAGTCGGTTATATTGAATTTTATAACCCACCTCACAATGCATTGCCGACAGCTATGTTGGAAAAACTTACAGAGCTAATTGGAACTGCTGGATCAGATCCATCCGTTACTGTAATTGTGCTTAAAAGTGGTGGCGATCGCACCTTTTGTGCAGGGGCTAGTTTTGAAGAATTAATAGCTATTTCAAACCCTGAACAAGGGGCTAAGTTTTTTGAGGGTTTTGCCAATGTAATCAACGCTCTTCGTCGCTGTCCTAAAATCACCATTGGTCGCGTGCAAGGAAAAGCAGTCGGAGGTGGCGTTGGGTTGGCGGCTGCGACTGATTATTGCTTGGCAACGACTCATTCAGAAATAAAACTAAGTGAACTTACTATTGGAATTGGTCCTTTTGTAATTGAACCCGCAGTGACCCGTAAAATAGGATTAAGCGCTATGTCTCAATTAAGTTTGGAAGCAACTCAATTCTTCTCGCCGCAATGGGCTCAAGAAAAAGGGTTGTTCATGAAACTTTGTCCGTCAATAGAAAGCTTAGATTCTGAAGTAAAGCAACTTGCAGAACAATTGTGTAAATACAATCCTGAGGCCCTTCAAAAGCTTAAAGAAATCTTTTGGAAAGATACCGATGATTGGAGTGAATTATTAAGCGAACGTGCCGCAATTAGCGGTCGTTTGGTTCTTAGTGATGTCACTAAAACACAATTAAAAAAGTATAAATAAACGACCCTTTAATCTCTTAACCTCATTTTTAAAACGCTTCAAAACCGATGTCAAACTCAATTTCAATAACCACAGTTAAGGAGTCAAAAGTTGACACACTTGATTTTGATACGATTGCCTTAGGACGCACGTTTACAGATCATATGTTTGTGTGTGATTATGAAGATGGGCAATGGAAAAACCCCAGAATAACCCCTATGGGAACGATTCCAATGCACCCAGCCTGTATGGCCTTGCATTATGGACAAGCCTTGTTTGAGGGGATGAAAGCAACCCTCAGTGCAACAGGAACCCCTTTATTATTCCGCCCCGAAAAAAATGCAGAACGTCTTAATTTTAGTGCCCGTCGTTTGGGGATGCCTGAGTTTTCTGAAACCCTCTTTGTAGATGCCCTGAAACAATTGGTGCATTTGGATCAAAAATGGATTCCTCCACATGAAGGAAGTGCACTGTATTTACGTCCTTTTATGTTTGCTGATGAAGCCTTTATTGGAATGCGTGCCGCAAACTCATATAAATTTATTGTAATGGCCTCGCCCTCAAAACCGATTTATACCAACCGTGTTCGTTTGTATGCCGAGACCACTTTTATTCGTGCAGCACACGGCGGCACAGGAGAAGCTAAAGCCGCAGGAAATTATGCCGCTGCTGTACTTCCAACCGAAATTGCTAAATCCAAAGGGTTTGATCAAGTACTTTGGTTAGATGCCAATGAATTTAAATACATTCAAGAAGTAGGTACCATGAATATCTTTTTTAAGATCAATGGTGCATTTGTCACCCCTTCTTTGGACGGTTCCATTTTAGCAGGCATTACTCGGATGAGTGTGATTGATTTTTTACGTCATAAAGGCTATGAAGTTGTAGAGCGACCCATCACCATTGATGAGGTCATCGAAGCTTCAAATAATGGTCAACTAGAAGAGGCCTTTGGAACTGGTACGGCTGTGGGGATTGCAATGATTCAAGAGATTGGATATAAAGACAGCTTGATTCATGTGTCAGATAGCAGTCCTGTGGGACAATTGGTTTTGGATACCATCAATGGCGTTCGAATCGGAACACTTCCCGACGAATTAAATTGGATGGTTAGCGTTGAAGTTTAAACTTTCGCTTGATATTTTTCCACCGATACCTTCTTACAAAAGCGCCTTGATCTGCATCAATCAAAAAAGGTTCTTTGAGATTGGATGCTTTGATATACCCAATTATATAATCCCAAAAAAGGTAGATACGTCGTTTTTTGTAAGCTAATTTGAGGGCCGATAACAATGCCAATGCAAAGCCGTAGCGCATTTTGTACAAGGCAGTTCCCTGCAAGTGTTTGGCGCCTTTATTATAATTCGCACCCGTTGGTTTGAGGTGTTTCACATGTAAAGAAGCATCTGTTTCAAATTCCCATTGGTGGTAAAGCGCTAATAATTCATCAATAGTATCCCATCCTATGGATTTTTTGAGCCCCCCAATCTTGTTAAAACAATCTTTTCTGTAAGATTTAATAGGACCTCTTATGTGCTTTTTTGAAGTAATGTTTTCATACACCCAATTTCCATTTTGTTCTATATAACAATGCCCTGCCACCATGCCTAAACGTGGGTTGTTCTGGTAGTGCTTTGCGAGGGTTTCTAAATAATTTTTTGGAAAAATTACATCTGCATCGAATTTACAAATGACATCGTATTCTGAATCCAAGGATTCATAGCCTTTGTAAAACGCATTGATGATTTTTCCACCAGGTAAGTGTGCTTCCGATGAGGTATTTGAAACCAACGAAATCCAAGGGTGTTTGTTTGATAAGTTTGTTACAATGGCTGCTGTATCATCTGTTGAGTTGTCGTCCACCACTACAATTTTGCTAGGGCATACACTTTGATTTATAAGCGATTGGAGTGTACTGCCAATAAAATCAGCTTCATTATGGGCCGGTATGACAATATAAAATCTCAAATTCTTTCGGCATAAACAATATAATACCTCGGCGTAAACCAACGGAGCAAAGGTCTGAATCCAATTTTTTTGGTGGGATTCGTCCATTTTTCACTAGCAATAATTTTCCATCCGGTTTTTTCTAACAACCAATCAAACTGCCAAGGTTCAAATTCATGAAAATGACGATCCCTCATGTCGGTTTTACTTCGGTAGGCAGACGCAAACCACAATCTAAGAGGAATGCTAGCTACTAATTTTTCTGCTTTAATGTTTTTTAAAACGGTAAAAGGAGAAAGCAAATGTTCAAAGATTTCAAATGCGGTCACAACATCATAATTGTTAGTTTCTAGCGCGTTTGTATTAAGATCTAAGTCTTCTCCAGAAGTATTGGTAACGACATAGCCTTCTTTTTTTAGAAGCTCTGAAAAAGGGTTTTCAATCCCTAAGTCTAAAATAGTTTCTGTAGGAGCTATGTGTTGCTTAAGAAATTGTAGCGTGTGCTTGTAACGTTTCTTAGGAAAATTAGTAGCGTACATATTAATATTTGTAAGTGATAGCATTG
>JABAZA010000006.1 GCA_018608725.1 Flavobacteriaceae bacterium | reverse complement strand
TTTTCTTTTTGGTCAACATCCGTTTGATTTCATTCAATTTCATCAAGGCCTCAACAGGTGTTAGGGTGTCAATATCAATCGCCTCTATATCCGTTTTTAAAGCCTCTAACATGGGATCGTCTAAATTGAAAAAGCTCAACTGCATCTCCCCCTCCATGTCTTTAACCTTAGCGGTCAACTCATCACTCGAATGAGATTTCTCCAGCTGCTTCAAAATTTGTTTAGAACGGTGTAAAACCTGTGGTGGCATCCCTGCCATCTTCGCCACATGGATTCCAAAACTGTGGTGACTGCCGCCCTTTACCAAAGTTCGTAAAAACAATACATTGTCTTTCAGTTCTTTGACAGATACATTATAATTTTTAATGCGATTAAAGGTTTCGGTCATTTCATTTAACTCGTGGTAATGGGTTGCAAATAAGGTCTTGGCATGAGAAGGATGTTCATGAAGGTATTCGCTAATCGCCCACGCAATTGAGATTCCGTCATAAGTGCTCGTCCCACGTCCAATTTCATCCAACAGCACCAAACTTCGCTCCGAGATATTATTTAATATCGAAGCGGTTTCGTTCATCTCTACCATAAAAGTGGACTCGCCCATAGATATATTATCACTTGCACCTACTCTGGTAAAAAGTTTGTCAATCAACCCAATCCGCGCACTTTGAGCAGGGACAAAACTTCCGATTTGAGCCAGTAGTACAATCAACGCCGTTTGACGTAAAATGGCAGACTTTCCAGACATATTAGGTCCCGTAATCATAATAATTTGTTGAGTAGTTCTGTCTAAAAACACATCATTTGCCACATAAGATTCTCCAAGAGGTAATTGCTTTTCAATCACTGGGTGACGCCCTTGTTTGATGTCCAAATCAAAAGACGCATCAATTTCTGGATAAACATAATTATTTTGTTGTGCCAAATATGCAAAAGCCCCCAAGCAATCCAATTGTGCAATCCACTGGGCATTTTGTTGGACTTCTAAAATGTACGAATGCATCCAAGTAACCAGCTCAGAAAACAACGTTTGTTCGATCTCTAAAATACGATCTTCAGCTCCTAATATTTTAGCTTCGTACTCTTTCAGTTCTTCAGTGATATACCGTTCGGCATTGACCAAAGTTTGCTTTCGAATCCAGTTTTCTGGCACCTTATCTTTATGGGAGTTTCGCACTTCAATATAGTAGCCAAACACGTTGTTGGAAGCAATTTTTAGCGACGTAATCCCGGTCGCTTCACTCTCTCGTTCCAACATTTTGTCTAAATAGTCCTTTCCAGAAAACGCAATCGCACGTAAACTTTCTAATTCTTCAGAAGCTGAAGACGCAATGCTATTTCCTTTGAGGATATTTACCGGTGCGTCTTCGTTAAGCGTTGCTTTAATTTTTTCTCGCAACAACTCACAACTTTGAATTTGTTCGCCAATGCGTTTTAGATCGGCATTATCACAATTTGACGCCAAGGCTTTGATGGGTATAATGGCTTCTAAAGAGTTTTTCAATTGCACCACTTCTCGTGGATTCACTTTTGCAGTGGCTACTTTTGAAATCAAGCGTTCCAAATCGCCCACTTGTTTGATATAATTTTGGATTTTTTGAAGCACTTCTTCATGATCCAAAAAGTACTGAACCACTTCGTGACGTGCTTTGATTTTTTCTTGTGATTTTAACGGCAATGCCAACCACCGCTTTAAAAGGCGTCCACCCATTGGGGATATTGTGTGGTCAATCACATCGATTAAGGTTACCGCATTGGCATTGGTAGAATGGTACAACTCTAAATTTCGAATGGTGAATTTATCCATCCAAACATAATCGCCTTCTAAGATGCGTTCAATACTGGTAATATGTTGCAGCTTATGGTGTTGGGTTTCTCCCAAATAATGCATGACCGCCCCAGAAGCTATAATCCCTTGCGCCAAAGCTTCAATCCCAAACCCTTTGAGTGTTTTTGTTTTAAAATGGTTACATAACGTTTCGTTGGCATAGTCTTCTTGAAACACCCAATCTTCTAAGTAAAATGTATGAAAATCAGCACCAAAAGTGTCGTTAAAAACCGTTCGTTTTTGTTTTTCAATGAGGATTTCACTCGGATTAAAATTTTGAAGTAGTTTTCCTATATATTCAGCAGAGCCTTGTGCAGTGAGAAATTCCCCCGTGGAGACATCTAAAAATGCCACCCCTATTAATTTTCCAAAATAGACGGCTGCTAAAAAATTATTAGATTTTGAGCTTAAAACCTCATCATTTAGTGCCACTCCTGGGGTAACGAGTTCCGTAACGCCACGCTTGACAATTGACTTGGTGAGTTTTGGATCTTCCAATTGATCACAAATAGCGACACGTTCGCCCGCCTTGACAAGTTTGGGCAAATAGGTGTTGAGCGAATGGTGCGGAAATCCTGCTAGTTCGGTTTCATTTTCACTACCAGCACTACGCTTGGTTAAAATAATATCTAATATTTTAGATGCTTTTACAGCATCACTTCCAAAGGTTTCATAAAAGTCCCCTACTCGAAACAACAACAAGGCATCAGGGTACTTAACCTTGATGGCATTGTATTGTTTCATTAAAGGCGTGACTTTTTTTGCTTTTTTTGCCAATGGATTTTTGATTTTTATACCTTACTTTTGTGAGGAAGTAGGAATGCTAAAGTAACTAATTTTAGTCTTTTTATAAAGTCTAAGGTCTCAAGATTTAAAACACGGATGCGAAAGTTAGAAAACAGTGAGTTAGAGCGCTTATCAGTAGAAGGATTTAAGGCGGTTAAAAAGACCCCTATAATAGTGGTTTTAGACAATATTCGAAGTTTAAATAACATTGGAAGTGTGTTTCGAACCAGTGATGCCTTTCGGATTGAAAAAATTTACCTCTGTGGTATTACCGCCACACCGCCACACAAAGACATTCAAAAAACAGCTTTGGGAAGTACGGAGTCTGTAGATTGGGACTATGCTGCAACTACTTTAGAACTTGTTCAGAAATTACAAGCGGATGGTGTTCAGGTTCTCTCTATTGAGCAAGCAGAAAATGCAACGATGCTTAATGAATTTACTCCCAAAACCAGCGAAACCTATGCTTTGGTTTTTGGAAATGAAGTGAAAGGGGTGTCTCAAGACGTGGTGAATTTAAGTGATGCCGTGATTGAAATTCCGCAATATGGCACCAAACATTCGTTGAATATTTCGGTGAGTTGTGGAGTGGTTTTATGGGATCTGTTTAGTAAATTGAATTAAGCACACATTTGTTCTAAAATCCAGAGATAATCAACTCTATTTTTAATAAAATCACGGTTTGAAATGTCAATGATTTTGACGTTAAACTCAGGGTGTTTTTGAATAAATTCCAAATAGCCAGCATTGATTTTATCTAAATAACTCGATTCAATTGTTTGTTCGTAATCACGTCCTCTAAGGCGGATGTTTTCCTGTAAACGTTCAGTGTTTTGATAGAGGTAAATGTATAAATCAGGTCGTGCAATGTCTTTATATACTTGATAAAACAATTTTCGATACAACATAAACTCGTCTTCACTCAAAGTAATTTTAGAAAAAATAAGCGACTTAAATACGTCGTAATCACTCACAATAAAATCTTTGAATAAATCTAACTGCGATAAATCATCTGAAATTTGTTGATAACGGTCTGCCAAAAAAGACATTTCTAAAGTAAAGGCATAACGGGTCGCATCTTCGTAGAATTTTGGTAAAAAAGGATTGTCTGCAAAACGCTCTAGAATTTTTTTGGCATTAAAATCATGAGACATCATATGCGTTAAACTTGTTTTTCCTGCACCTATATTGCCTTCAATAGCAATAAAATTATAGTTTGAAAAATCGAAAGACTGCATCGGATTTGTCAATTGATCGTCTAAAGGTGTCAAAAGGCTCTCATCTTCACAGGTTTCGAGCAGTTTACTAATGGTGTTTTTTAATACAGGGTGTTCAAAGTCGGCGGCGATATCCACTAAAGGTTGCAGTACAAAACGGCGTTCCTGCAGTCTGGGATGTGGCAGCTCTAAACGTTCAGATTTTGAGATCAAACGGTCATAAAACAACAGGTCTAAATCGATGGTTCGTGAATGGTACTGACCATCGTTGTGTCGGGTTCGACCCAAAGACTGTTCGATGGCTAATAGTTTGTCCAAGACTTGTGAGGCCTCCAATTGTGTAGATACTTTTAAGGATCCATTTATAAAATCTGCGCCTTCAAAACCTAAAGCTGGAGTTTGATATAATCTTGACAGTTGATCAATACTCCCAATTTGAGTATGGATTGCATCTACAGCGGACTGAAGGTAAGTTAGTCTGTCACCTGTATTGCTTCCAATGCCAATTAAAACTGTTTTTGCGTCTGTCATATGATCTAGCAAATTAAGTAAAAGAAAAATTAATATGATATCTTTACCAAAGTATTTATTGACAATTTACATGACGATTAAAGATACGGTTCTCGCACGACGCATTTATTTACTTCTTGGAGTAGTATTTATTACTTCTTTGGTGGTATCGAATTTAATTTTTAAAAAATTCTTTTATTTCTATCCGATTGAAACGCCCATTTATGGCGTCAAATTGTTTGAAATTTCTGTAGGAATACTCCCTTATCCAATTACATTTCTGATTACCGATTTGATTAGTGAAATTTACGGCAAACAAAAAGCGAATGAAGTGGTGGTTGGAGGGGTTTTGGCCTCAATCTTTTCGATGGGAATTATTTACATCGCAAATTTAGTGCCCGCAACAGAGTGGTCACCAGTTTCAGACGGTATGTTTTCGGAAGTGTTTGGCAGTACTTCAATTGCTGTATTGGCAAGTATGCTTGCTTATTTATTTGCTCAATTTATTGACATCCAAATTTACCACTTTTGGAAACAGCTCACAAAAGGGAAACACCTTTGGTTACGGAATAACTTCTCTACGTTTTTATCTCAATTTATTGACACTGCTACCGTTCTATTGCTGTTGTGTTTATTTGGTGAAATTGAATGGGAATTGTTTTTAGGACTGCTCTTTGCGGGCGTTACTTTTAAAGTGATTATAGCCGCACTGGATACACCATTTTTGTACCTCGGCGTATATTGGTTTAGAAAGCGCTTTAAGCTTGAGGTAAATCAAGAATTACAGATTGACTAAGAGATATTTAGTCCCACAACAAGCCCTTCATTGCTTCGTACATTAAAGACTGTATTGTCCTCAAAAATAAGGTACTGTCCTTTCACCCCTTTTAGGACTCCCGAATACACGGGTGTTTTTGTAAGGTTCAAACTTTTTGGTTTTTCTGGATAGTTCTGAACAGGGAATTCTAACTTAAGTGTTTTTTGATTGGCTAAAAAATAGGCTTTGGTTTCCTCTGGGATATAGGGTTCTAAGCGGTGTCGCCAATCTTCTAAATTTTCAACTGGTGCCGTTCCTTTGAGCATCTCACGCCAATTGGTTTTATCGCTTACATATTTCTTAAGTGCAACTTCGGTAATCCCTGCCAAATAACGGTTTGGAACCTCTACAATTTCTAAGGCTTCTTGTGCCCCTTGATCGATCCAACGTGTAGGCACTTGGGTTTTACGAGTGACTCCCACTTTCACATTACTGGAGTTTGCCAAATACACAATATGGGGTTGTAGTTGAACGCGTTTTTCATAGTCCAAATCGCGTTCTTCTTGATCGAGGTGGGCTTTACTTAATTCGGGACGCATGATCCAATCGGCTGCTTGTGGCAATTCGAAAAAACAAGATTTGCAAAAGCCTTGTCTAAAAATAGGAGCGTCACTGCTGCAATTCAAACATTGGTATTTAACAAAAGAAAGGGTGAGTTTCTTGTTTAATAGTTGGTTCATGTTTAACACCTCATTTTCTAGCACTAGAAAATATTGAATAGGATTCGAAAACTCCGTTTCCATTTTGGTCAAAACACCTTGATACAGCATTAGCAGATTTTTATTACATTTAGCACTGTAAATATATGCATTTATATGGCAATTCCATTAGTAAATTCTGTGGCATCATGGGTTTTAAAGAAGCGATTTCATCAAATTGATTTGTTTCTAAAATACCCTCATGAAGTTCAAAATGAACTGCTTATGAATCTTTTGACAACATCAAAAGATACCGAGATTGGAACTACCTATGATTTTAAATCCATTCGAAATTACCGCACGTTTTCAGAACGTATTCCTGTTTCGACTTACGAAGATTATCAAAACCTGATCGAACGCTCACGAAAAGGGGAAAAAAATATATTTTGGCCAAAACCAATCAAGTGGTTTGCAAAATCGAGTGGAACAACCAATGCCAAAAGTAAATTCATCCCTGTGAGTACAGACTCCTTAGAAGATTGTCATTATGCGGCGAGTAAGGATTTACTGTGTATGTATTTGAATAACAATGAAGACTCTGCACTGTTTAATGGAAAAAATTTACGTTTGGGAGGAAGTAAAGAGCTGTATGAAGAAAACGGAACTATGTTTGGGGATTTGTCCGCAATTTTGATTCATAATATGCCTTTTTGGGCAGAGTTCAGTAGCACCCCAAGCAACAAAGTTTCTTTGATGAGTGATTGGGAATATAAAATGCAAGCCATCGTTAATGAAACAGTCAATGAAAATGTGACCAGCCTTGCTGGGGTTCCTTCGTGGATGTTGGTGCTCCTCAATACTGTTTTAGAAACTTCTGGTAGTAAGACGATTTTGGACGTTTGGCCAAACTTGGAAGTGTACTTTCATGGTGGGGTGAGTTTTCTTCCGTATGTCGATCAATTTAAATCCATCATTCCTTCAAATTCATTTAAATATTATGAGATATACAATGCTTCCGAAGGCTTTTTTGCCATTCAAGATCGGAACCATTCTGACGAACTTTTATTGATGTTGGATTACGGTATTTTTTATGAGTTTATCCCAATGAAAACCTATGAAAGTCCTACCGAAAAAATAATTCCTTTATCAGAAGTTGAAATTGGTGAAAATTATGCCATTATTGTGACGACCAACGCGGGCTTATGGCGCTACAAAATTGGAGATACCGTGACATTTACATCTGTTGCACCGTATCGAATCAAAGTGACTGGAAGAACCAAGCATTTTATAAATGTTTTTGGCGAAGAATTGATTATTGAGAATACAGATAAGGCGATAAAAATGGCGACCAAAAAAACAAAAAGCGAGATTGTCGATTATACAGCTGCGCCAATATTTATGGAAGGAAAGTCTAAAGGCGCTCATGAGTGGATTATTGAATTTAAAACGCCGCCTAAGGATTTGCAGTATTTTGTAGAACTTTTAGACAATTCTTTAAAGGCCTTAAATTCTGATTATGAAGCTAAGCGCTACAACAGCATCACTCTTAGAATGCCTAAGATTCATATCGCAAAAGAAGGACTGTTCTATAGATGGATGAAACAAAACAATAAGTTAGGGGGGCAACATAAAGTGCCTCGCCTTTCAAATTCTAGACAATTTCTAGAAGAACTCTTAGAAATGAATTAAGAAACGGCTTTCAAACGTTTAATTTGAGTCCGAGTCAAATGTTTTTTGACATAGGCTTCATCAACAACCAAAGAAGTTTCATCACTGCTTGGAAGAACAAACATGGCGTCGGTTAAAATTTCTTCACATAAAGATCGTAATCCTCTTGCACCGAGTTTATATTCAATTGCTTTTTTCACAATAAAATCTAAAGCATCATCTTTAAAAGATAACGCGATATCATCCATTTCAAAAAGCTTTTTGTATTGCTTTACTAGTGCATTTTTTGGTTCTGTTAAAATCATTCTTAGAGTTTCTTCGTCTAAGGGATTCATGTACGTAAGTACTGGTAACCTTCCAATAATTTCTGGGATGAGTCCAAAATCTTTTAAATCTTTTGGCGTGATGTATTGCACTAAATTTTTAGTGTCAATTTGCGCTTCTTCTTGAGTTGCTTTATACCCAATTGCGGACATATTGAGTCGTTTTGAAATATGACGATCTACGCCATCAAAAGCACCTCCAGCGATGAATAAAATATTTTCTGTGTTGACTTCAATAAATTTTTGATCTGGATGTTTACGACCGCCTTTTGGTGGTACATTTACAACCGTTCCTTCTAATAACTTCAAAAGTGCTTGCTGTACCCCTTCGCCAGAAACATCACGAGTAATGGACGGGTTGTCACTTTTACGAGCAATTTTATCAATTTCATCAATAAAAACGATGCCGCGTTCGGCTTTCTGTTGGTCATAATCAGCAGCTTGTAATAAACGTGTAAGCATACTTTCGACATCCTCTCCTACGTAGCCAGCTTCGGTTAATACCGTTGCATCGACAATCGCTAAGGGAACGTTGAGCATTTTTGCGATGGTTTTGGCCATCAGGGTTTTCCCGGTTCCTGTTTGGCCTACCATTATAATATTACTTTTCTGTATTTCGATAGCGTCTTCGTTAGACGGTTGTAGCAAACGCTTGTAGTGATTATAAACCGCTACAGACATTACTTTTTTGGTCTGTTCTTGCCCAATAATATAGTCGTCTAAGAAGGCTTTGATTTCTTGAGGTTTTTTGAGAATAACATCTGTAGTGAGTCCGCTGTCATTATCTTGTTTAGCTTCTTCAAGGACGATTCCATTGGCTTGTTGGATACAGCGATCGCAAATGTGCGCATCGATTCCCGCAATAAGCAAGTTGGTGTCTGCTTTTTTCTTGCCACAAAATGAACAGTCTAATTCTTCTTTTGCCATAACTGGTTTGAGTTGTTCTTTAACCTCGTGTTAATATTTCGTCAATCATACCGTATTCTAACGCTTTTTCAGATTTCATCCAATAATCACGGTCACTGTCCGCATAAACTTTGTCATAATCTTGCCCCGAATGTTTACTGATTATTTTGTAGAGTTCTTCTTTTAGAATTAAAATTTCACGAGCTGTAATTTCGATATCACTTGCTTGTCCTTGTGCTCCTCCTAAAGGTTGGTGAATCATCACTCTGGAGTGTGTCAGTCCACTTCGTTTCCCTTTAGCACCTGCACACAATAATACGGCTCCCATAGAGGCTGCCATTCCTGTACAGATTGTTGCCACATCGGGTTTGATTAATTGCATTGTGTCATAAATTCCAAGTCCTGCATACACACTTCCTCCAGGTGAGTTGATGTATATTTGGATGTCTTTGGTAGCGTCTGTACTTTCTAAAAACAAAAGTTGTGCTTGAATAATATTGGCAACTTGATCATTAATCGCTGTTCCCATAAAGATAATACGATCCATCATCAATCTTGAAAACACATCAAAAACCGCGACATTCATTTGACGTTCTTCAATAATGTTTGGTGTCAAACCCATTGGGGTCATGCTACTTACTATTTTATCATAATATGTGCTGCTAATCCCTTGATCTTTGATGGCGAATTTTTTAAATTCATTTCCGTAATTCATAATGCTAATTTTAGGTTTTTAGAATGTAAATATAAAGCTATTTCTAGTTTTATACTTGCTTTAAAGATATAAAAAAACACTTCCTAGGAAGTGTTTTGTACTTAATTATTTATAAAGGTTACTTCCCATAAACTTCTTTAACGAAGGCGTCATAGGCAAGTTTTTTATCTTTAAAATTTGCGTTTTCTTTATAAAAATCTAATAATTTCTGGCTTGTTAATTGTTCAGAGATACGTTTCACTTCGTCTTGGTTTGAAAGTACACGTGCAACAATATCTTCAATTTCCTTTTCTGTTGGGTTCATTTGACCATACTGTGCCATTTGTGCTTTGATCATCTCTGAAGTATAGGCTTTTAAATCTTCAAAATTCACTTGAAGATTGTTATCCACAATAAGTTTGCTTTCAATTAATTGATAACGCATACTTTTTTCTGACTTCTCATATTCCTCTTTGGCTTGTTCCTCATTTAGTTCTGTTTCGCCAGCTGTTTGTATCCATTTCTGAAGAAATTTAACGGGTAAGTCAAATTTTGTATTTTCTACAAGATATTCTGTAACATCGTTTAAGAATTTTTGATCTGCTTGTTGTACAAATTGTTTTTCAGCGTCTTCCGTGATTTTTGCTCTCAGTTCTGTCACTGAATTTACAACTCCTGGGCCGAATAGTTTATCAAATAACTCTTGATCTAAGTCTGCTAATTCTCTTGTATTAACTTCGCTAATTGTAAAGGTTACTTGCACATCAAGTCCATGAGCGGTATCGTGATCTACCTTTAGATAGGTCATTAAATCGTGTGAATCATTAAACAATCCTTTGGTCTTTAGGGTCAATACATCATCAACCTTAGCTCCTAAAAAAGCTTTAAGGTTTGACTTCCCTTTTAATTTATCTAAAGTGATGGTTGCTGTTACCTCAATTCCTTCTGCATCATTAAAAAACACGCCCGTTACTTCATCTTCATCGCTAACCACCGTTTTGGAAACAAGTTTTCCGTATTGTTTTTGAATACTGATCAATTGATCGTCAATCATTTTTTTATCCGCAGTGATCGTATATTTAGTAAGCGCTTTTTTAGCTTTTAGTTTGATGTCAAATTCTGGACTTAATCCGATTTCAAATTCAAACGAAAAATCTTCACCTTCCCAATCCAAATCGTCTTGAGCCACTGGAAGTGGATTTCCCAAAACATCTAATTTTTCATCTGTAAGATATTTACCTAACGCTTCTTGAAGTGTTTTATTGACTTCGTCAGCCAACACGGATTTTCCGTATTGCTTTTTAACAAGTCCCATCGGAACTTGACCTTTTCTAAAGCCAGGAATGTTTGCAGTTTTGCGGTAATTTGTTAAAATTTTCTCTACGTTTTCAGAGTAGTCTTCTTTTGTAATATCAATCTTAACCACGGCATTTAGCGTGTCAATAGTTTCTCTTGTAATATTCATTGTAATGAAATAAAAATTGGGTGGCAAAAATACAATATTTTTAATGCCTTACAAACATTTTTAAACTTATGTGTATCAAGTGATAAACGTGCATACAGAATTGAAGAATTCCACTGGGTTTTCGGCATGCAACCAATGGCCTGCATTTGAAATCGTTTTGACAACTGCTGTTGGAAATTGGTGTTTTATAAGTGCTTCATCTTGAGTGGAAATATACTCTGATTTATCCCCTCTTAAAAACAGAGTGTCTTTTTGGAAATTTAAGTTGGACGGCAAGGCTTCTCCTACCTCAGAAACATTGGTTTTAAGAACTTTTAAATTGATTCGAAGTCCTAAAACACTCGGGGAAATTCTGTAGATATTTTTCAATAAAAATTGACGTGTCCCAGCATCCGAAACATAGTTAGAAAGTTGAATTTCTGCTTCTTTTCTTGATGATATTTCTTCGAAATTTAAAGAGCACAATCCTTCCATAATAGCATCGTGATGTACAGGATAAAATCGAGGAGATATGTCTGCTACAATTAATTTTGAGATTAGTTCTGGATAAAGAGCGGCAAAAAGCATGGCTGTTTTTCCACCCATAGAATGGCCTAAAAGCACCATATTATTTATAGTGTGATGACTGCAATACTGTTTTAAATCTGCGGCTAACACCTCATAATTAAATTCTGAGTCGTGAAAACTACGTCCGTGGTTGCGTTGATCTACAAGATGCACTTGAAAGCCTAAATTCGAAAATTGTTTTGCAAGTGTTTTCCAATTATCCCCCATTCCCAAAAATCCATGAAGAATTATAAACGGCTTACCCTCTCCTATAATATTGGAATGTAGTACCATTATTTTAACTTATTCAAATACATGTTTATAACATTTTCTATTCCTAAATAAAGGCTCTCAGAGATAAGAGCATGCCCAATAGAAACTTCTAACAGTCCTGGTGCATTTTCTTTAAAAAACTGAATGTTATCGAGTGATAAGTCGTGACCTGCATTCAGTCCTAACTCCAGTTGCAAAGCGCGTTCTGCACATTCTGTATAGGGCAGCATTGCTTCATTATTTCCAAGTGAAAATTGATGTGCAAACGCTTCGGTATATAGCTCAATACGATCGGCACCGGTTGCTTTGGCTCCTTCAACTTGTTTGAGTGTTGGATCTAAAAACACCGATGTTCGGATGTCATTTTGTTTAAATTCTTGGATAATTTCGGTTAAAAACGCTTTGTGTTTTAGAGTATCCCAACCTGCATTGGAGGTAATGGCATCTTCTGCATCAGGAACTAAGGTTACTTGTGTTGGTTTGATTTTAAGAACCATGTCTATAAAGTCTGGAATGGGATTTCCTTCAATATTATATTCGGTATATACAACTGGTTTTAAATCATAGGCATCCTGATAACGAATGTGGCGTTGGTCTGGGCGGGGATGAATCGTGACTCCTTGAGCTCCAAACTCTTGAACATCTTTGGCAAACTGAACGACATTGGGAGTATTGCCCCCTCTAGAATTTCGTAGAGTTGCAATCTTATTGATATTTACGCTTAACTTGGTCATTAAAAAATTAAATTTGCAACAAAAATACAAAGTACTTAACGCTTAAAGTATATATTTTTTGATTAATTTGCATCTGATTAAAATGAACCCATGGCTTTAAATCAATTTATAATAAATGATCTAAATCCTGCAAGTCCTGAAACACTTGTAGAGGAGTTACAGACTGTTTTTAAGCAATTAACCTATTCACATGTTCCTGTTTTGAAGGAACAGGTCTATTTGGGGTGTTTATCAGAAACAGATGTGTATTGTTTTGAACCCCAACAGGCCGTTTCAGAAGTACTCTATGCTATTGAAGGTTTTTTTGTATGCGATTCCTCTATGTGGCTCGATGTCTTGGAGGCTTTTGCACAAAACAACAGTAACATCATGCCTGTATTGGATGCAGAAAATAATTATATCGGCTATTACCAATTAATTGATATTATTTCATTGTTTAATAGAATGCCTTTCTTGTCAGAACCGGGTGGTATTGTTGTAATTGAAAAAGGTCATAATGATTTTTCGTTTAGTCAAATTAGTCAAATTGTAGAATCCAATAATGCTAAATTATTGGGTGCTTTTATCTCAAAAACTGAGAATGATTTGAGCCAAATTACACTTAAAATTGGAAACATTGGACTCAGTACCATTTTACAAGAGTTTAGACGCTTTGGATATACCATTATTTCGGGTCACGAAGACGACACTTTTTTACGAACGCTTAGAGAACGATCGGCATATTTAGACACCTATTTAAATCTTTAAGTGATAAAATCAATTCAAATGAAAATAGCTGTTTATGGCCCCCTTTTTAATGAGCGTTCAAAAAGCACAATTCAAACCCTTATTTCGTATTTAAAAAGACGAGAGGCAAGGGTTGTTTTTGAAAAAAACTTTCATGCGTCTATTGCATCGGATTCTGATATTGATCTCAACGCCTATGCGTTTGCTACTTTTGAAGTTTTAGATGCTTCGTATGATTTGCTAATCAGTGTTGGTGGTGATGGAACAATTTTAAGAGCCATTACGTTTGTAAAAGATTTAGAAATTCCAATTGTAGGAATTAATACGGGACGTTTAGGGTTTTTAGCGACCATTCCTATGAATACCGTTCAAGAAGCGATGGATGAAATTTTTGAAGGAAATTATAGAATTTCGAAACGCAGTTTACTGACAATTGAAGTAGATGCTAAAAACACGTCTTTGGACTTAGACTTCGCATTGAATGAAATTGCTGTCAGTCGAAAAAATACAACCTCTATGATTTCTGTTGAAACATGGTTAGACAACGAATATCTAACGTCTTATTGGGCGGATGGACTCATCGTTTCCACCCCTACGGGTTCAACCGGTTATTCATTAAGTTGTGGAGGCCCCGTTATAATACCAGAATCCGACAGCTTGGTATTGACCCCTATCGCACCGCACAATCTTAATGCACGACCCTTAGTGATCTCAAGCGATAAGGTTATAAAATTGAAAGTCAGTGGTCGTGAAGACCAACACCTTGTGTCGTTAGATTCAAGAATAAACACCTTAGAAAACAATACCTCAATAACCATTCAAAAAGCGCCTTTTTACATTCATATGATTGAATTAAAAGAAGATGGGTTTTTAGAAACCCTTCGAAAAAAACTGTTATGGGGCGCAGACCCACGGAATTAAGCAATATATCCTTAGAAATCAAGTTTAATGGTAAGCAAGAAAACAAATTGTTTGTTGCTTGTCGAAATTATTATATTTGCACTCTTAAAATTAGCATGAAAACAAGTTTATACCTTTTGTATTTCCTTCTTATTTCGAGTTTGGGGTTTTCTCAAACTTACGAAATTGGTGGTTTTTTAGGGGGCAGTAATTTTATTGGAGATGTAGGATCGACTAAATTTGTGAATCCGAATAAACTTGCGCTTGGAGGTCTCTTTAAATGGAACAGAAGTCCAAGACATTCTTTCAGAGCGAGTTTGACATATAGCACATTGTCCGCCAACGATGCGCTATCGAGTGATCCTCGACGAAAATTAAGAGCCTATAGTTTTAAAATGGACGTTTTAGAAGCCTCTGTTGGTATCGAGTTTAATTTTTTGGATTTTGATTTACACGCAGCAACGCCTATGTCCACCCCTTATATTTTTACGGGAATAAGCATGGTCAATCATCCAAATTTTTATTTCACAAGTCTAGATTTAGTTTCAGAAAGAACAAGAAGTAATGCCTTCGGGATTCCGATTACTCTTGGCTTCAAGACAACTTTGACACGATTTATTATCCTCGCTTTTGAAGTCGGAGCACGTTATACATTTTCAGATGAGCTAGATGGAAGCGAACCTGATGCGGAGGAGTTAAAAAAAATTGTGCGTTTTGGAAATTTTAATAACAACGATTGGTACGTATTTAGTGGTTTTACCTTAACTTACACATTTGGAAGAAAACCTTGCTATTGTAATTTTTAATATGAGTCTAAAATCTAATATACACCCTCAAAATATTCCTAAGCACATTGCCATTATTATGGATGGAAATGGACGTTGGGCAAAAGAAAAAGGTCGACTTAGAGTCTTTGGTCATGAAAATGGAACAAAGTCTGTTAGGACTACCGTTGAGTGCTGTGCCGAACTTGGTATAAAGAATTTAACCCTGTATGCTTTCTCTACAGAAAACTGGAATCGACCAAAATTAGAAGTAAAAACATTGATGCAGCTTTTAATTTCTTCTTTAAAAAAAGAGATGAGTACGATGCAAAAAAACAGCATTCGATTAAATGCGATAGGAAATCTTGAACATCTTCCAACGCGTGTTCGTAAGGAACTACTCCATGTAATCGATGAAACTAAGAACAACTCTCAGATGACTTTAACTCTTGCATTAAGCTATGGTTCTAGAGATGAACTCGTGAATGCAACCAAACAGATTTGTGAGAAAGTTAAAAATAATATAATTTCAGTAGAAAGTATTGATGAACCGCTAATTAATCAGCATCTTTACACCCAGAATTTGCCAGATGTAGATTTATTGATTCGTACAAGTGGTGAAAAACGTATCAGCAATTTCCTTTTGTGGCAAATTGCTTATGCAGAATTATATTTTACTGATGTATATTGGCCGGATTTCACAAATGAAAATTTGTACGAAGCTATTATAAATTATCAAAAAAGAGAAAGACGATTTGGAAAAACAAGTGAACAGCTTCATTAATATAGCTTTTAGATACATAAATACAACTCTTTGCTTTTGCTTACTTTTAAGCAGTTTTGTGTTATTTTCCCAGGAAAAAAAACCAAAAACATCAACATATACCATTGCTGACATCACTGTCAGTGGGGACACCTCTTATGGTTCTGAAACCATAATTACCTACTCTGGCCTGAAAAAAGGGGAGGCTGTAATTATACCCGGGGGCGTCAAAATAAGTGCTGCTATTAAAAAATTATGGGATTCTAACTTATTTAGCAGTATCGAGGTGTTTGCCGCAAAAACCGAAGGAAGTACTGTTTACTTAGAGGTTGCCTTAAATGATTTACCAGAATTAAAAGAGGTCAAAGTTGTAGGTGTCAAAAAAGGGAAGATTAAAGAGATTATTAAAGAAAATAATCTTACTTCAGGAGTTAAGGTTACTGAAAACCTCATTACGACTACCAAAAATTATCTTGAAAATAAGTATCGAAAACTTGGGTTTTTAAATGCAAAAACAACCGTTTCAACAACTAAAGTTGTGGATTCTGTTAAAAAGTCGAGAGTGGACATGCTTGTACGAATTGACAGAGGTCAAAAAATAAAGGTTAAAACTATTACTTTTGATGGCACAGGGAAGCTCAGTGCTAAACAACTTCGTAAATCAATGAAAAATACGAAGCAAAAAAATATATTTCGAGTCTTGAAACGTTCTAAATATATCGAAGCCAATTATACGGAAGATTTACAAAGCGTGGTCGATAAATATAAAGAAAAAGGTTATAGAGATGCGCGAATTTTATCAGATACACTTACTGTTAGTAATGACAATACTATAAGTTTAAAAATAAACGTAGAGGAAGGTGAAAAATATTATTACGGATCTATTAATTTCTTAGGGAATACGATTTACTCAGATGACCAACTGAACCAAGTTTTAAAAATTAAAAAAGGAGATACTTACAACGGAATTGAATTAGAAAAAAGAATCGCAGATAATTCTGATCCTGATGCATTTGATTTAACAAATTTATATCAAAATAACGGCTATTTATTTTCTACGATTACACCTGTTGAAGTAAGTACGGATGGAAACATCATTGATATGGAAATTCGTGTGACCGAAGGGAAACCTGCATACTTCAAAAATATCAGTGTTTCTGGTAATGACAAAACAAATGATGCTGTTATCTACAGAGAATTACGAACGCGACCTGGTCAATTATACAGCAAAAGTAATGTTGTAAGAACCATCCGTGAACTCGGTCAGTTTGGCTATTTTGATGCACAGCAAATCTCACCAGATTTAAAAAATGTAAATCCTACTGACGGAACTCTAGATATTGAATATACTGTTGTTGAAAAAGGAGCAAGTCAAATTGAGTTACAAGGGGGTTATGGTGGTGGTGGATTCATAGGAACATTAGGACTTTCATTTAATAATTTTGCTATTAAAGATCTTTTCAATAAAAAAGCTTACAAGCCTTTTCCTATGGGTGATGGTCAAAGTTTAGCATTGCGTTTACAAGCCAGTAGGTTTTTTCAAACTTATAGCTTGTCATTTACAGAACCATGGTTAGGAGGCAAAAAGCCCGTGCAATTTTCTTCATCCCTATCTCAAACCAAACAGTTTTTATACAATCCTGCTACCAGAGATGCCGATAAAAATAGAAGTTTCAATATTACAGGGCTCACACTTGGAATTGCTAAAAAACTATCCGTACCGGATGATTACTTTGTATTATCGCAAGCGATAAGTTTCCAATACTATGATTTGAATAACTACAATACAGGTCTGTTTACATTTGGAAATGGAAATTCTAATAACTTGGCATATACTGTTGGATTGAGCCGAAACAATACGTTTAACGACCCTATATACCCCGAAGGAGGTTCTAGTTTTAGCTTAACTGCGAAACTAAGCTTCCCATACTCCTTGGTCAATAACGTAGATTACTCCGCTTTGAAAAGAGAAAGAGAAGCTCAAAATGATCTTATCCAACAATATGCATCAACAAATCTTCCAGAAGCATCTGAAATAATGAGTGCCGCATCTGAACGAATTGGAGAAATTGATCAAGAACGTTATAAGTGGCTAGAATTTTATAAAATTAAATTTAAGGGAGAATGGTACACTAAGTTGGCTGGAAAGTTAATTCTAAAACCAACCTTTGAATTTGGGTTCCTAGGAGCCTATAACAACGATAGAGGTGTGATCCCTTTTGAACGCTTTTTTCTTGGAGGTGATGGTTTAGGAACTTATAGCCTAGATGGTAGAGAAGCCATTGCATTAAGAGGGTATCCAAATCAATCACTCTCTAGTCAGGATGGAGGGTCAATTTATAATAAGTTTTCTCTAGAATTAAGACACCCTATTACACTAGCACAACAAACAAAAATATTTGCACTTGCCTTTTTAGAAGGAGGCTCTTCTTATAATAATTTTGATGATTTTGATCCCTTCGTAATCAAACGATCTGCAGGAGTTGGTTTACGACTCTTTATGCCTGCTTTTGGATTGTTAGGGATTGATTTTGGACATGGATTTGATCCCTTGCCAGGAGAAACATTTAAAAGTGGATGGCAAACACACTTTATTATAGGGCAACAATTTTAGTGTTTGGCATGATAATTTCTATACAACGAACAGAATGAATGGAGTTGATTTGAAATATTTTAAAATATAATTCGTTAATTTGAAAAACATATATTAGAATCCTATTCCAATAATTTGAAACCAATATAAGATTAAGATGAATTTATTAACTTTAAACTTCTTAAAACAGACACCCTTTAAAAAAGCAAGTCTTTTGTTTTTTTTATGTCTAATGGCTACATCTATATATGCACAAAGAAGTGTGCGTATCGGATATATAGACACTGAATATATTCTAGAAAATATTACTGAATACTCTGAAACTAATGCACAACTAGATTCTAAAATCCAGCAATGGAAAAGCGAAATTGAAACCCGATTAACAGAACTTGAGGATCAAAAAAAACAACTCAATAATGAACGTATTCTTCTAACCAATGAACTCATCTCTGAACGTGAGGAAGATTTGCAAATCATTGAAAACGAAATTATTGAGTACCAACAAAAGCGTTTTGGTCCAAATGGAGATTTGATGATTCAAAAAAAATTACTCATACAACCTATTCAGGATCAGATTTTTGCGGCGGTTCAAGAGATTGCTGCCAGCAAAAAATACGATTTTATATTTGATAAATCTGCCGATGTAGTTATGCTGTATTCTGCAGACCGTTATGACATTAGCGAACAGGTATTGCGTACCATTAACAGATCTTCTAAAAGAAAGCAAGTTAGTTCGAGAAAAGAGCGTAAAGAAGCTGAAGAAGAAGAAACAATCGTTGAAGTAGAAAGTACTAAAGATGAACGTCAAAAATTATTAGACCAACGAAAAGCAGATCGCGAAGCATTGTTAGAAGAAAAACGACAAAAGAAATTAGAAGCTCGTGAAGCAAGAAGAAAAGAAGTCGAAGCAAAAAAACAAAAAGCACTAGAGAAACGTGCCAAGGCAAAATCTGACAAAACGGAAACAGAAACAGAAACAGAAACAGAAACAGAAACTAAGGATAGTAATGAAAAATCTATAGCTACCGAAGAGACTGAAAACGTTGATCCAAGAGAAGCTCGTAAAAAAGAACTCGCAGCAAAAAAACAAAAAGCCTTAGAAAAACGTGCGAAGGCAAAAGAAACTAAAACAACTCCTAAAACAACAACTAAAGAAGATTCCAAAGCGAACAACGACAGGGAAGCACGAAAAAAAGCATTGCAAGAAAAGAAAGAAAAAGCATTAAAAGAGCGTAAGGAACGACTTGAAGCTCTCAAGAGAAAAAGAGACAGTATTAGAAACAATAAATAAATTTAAATTATAAAACACAATTACAATGAAACACTTAAAATCACTTTTATTAGCGGCTACGTTATTTGCTGCAACAAGTTTTACAGCGCAAGCCCAAACCAAAGTTGCACATATTAATACACAAGAACTAGTAGAGTCAATGCCCGAAATGCAAAGTGCAAAAGCAGAACTAGAAAAATTGGCTAAAACTTATGAAACCGATATTCAGGCAATGGCCACTGAATTACAAAATAAAATAAAGCAATACGATAGTGAGTCTTCTACCAAAACAGATGAAGAGAATGGAAAACGCTTACAAGAAGTTCAAGGAATGGAACAAAGTATTCGTCAATACCAAACGCAAGCACAGCAAGACTTACAGAAAAAAGAGTTTGATCTCTTAAAGCCAATTACTGAAAAAGCTAAAAATGCAATCCTTAAAGTTGGACAAGCTAAAGGATTCGATTATGTACTTGATGCTTCTCAAGGGCAAGGCGTGATCTTTGCTGGTGGGACTGACTTATTAGTTGACGTAAAAACTGAACTAGGGTTTTAATAAAACACCTTTCAAATAATTTATAAAAAGCTGCCATCTATTAGAGCAGCTTTTTTATTTTTGTAATATATGAGTTCAAAATCCATTGGTATATTTGATTCGGGTGTGGGAGGCCTTTCTATTTGGAATGAAATCCATTTGTTGCTCCCTATGGAGTCAACTATATATCTTTCGGACTCAAAACATGCTCCTTACGGCCCTAAAGGGAAAGAAGCTATCATTGAGCTTTCAGTTAAAAATACAGAGTGGCTTATTAATCAAGGCTGTAAACTAATTGTTGTGGCTTGTAACACTGCCACAACCAATGCCATTGATATCTTAAGAAAAAACTATTCCATTCCCTTTATTGGAATTGAACCCGCTATTAAACCCGCAGCACTTCAATCAAAATCTAAAGCTATAGGAATTTTAGCGACCAAAGGTACGCTTAGCAGTCATTTGTTTCACGAAACCTCACAGTTATACTCAAGTGATTTATTAGTGGTGGAACAAGTGGGAGACGGCATTGTAGAGCTTATTGAAAATGGCGCATTGTATTCTGATCAAATGAAACATTTACTTCAAAGCTACCTCCAACCAATGCTTGACGCTAAAATTGATTGTTTGGTTTTAGGGTGTACGCATTATCATTTTTTAACTCCAATTTTAAAACAGTTATTACCTGAACATGTCAAAATTATTGATTCTGGGAAAGCCGTTGCTAGACAAACAAAATCAATCTTAGAAAGTAATATCTTATTAAACACAGAGACTTCTGTAGAACAGAATCGTTTTTATACAAATGGAAACGTTAAAGTGATTGATTCACTTCTGAAATCAGAAACAGCACGTATAAAAAAAATAGACTTTTAAGTTTAATTTACACTTGGGCATTTACAGTCGTATTTTTCTTTCTCACACCCAAAGTTATACCCTAAAGTAATTTGATGGTATCCACCGTTATTAAAAACAACTGAATTTGCTTGGTATGAATAGGTATAAGCAAACATGAAATTATTATATTCCGCTCCAACAATTGGAGTGAAATATTGAAGTTTTTGACTGCTTACTCCCGAATCTGTGGTGAATTCAGCACCATCAAAACTTCGTCTGTAAGAGATTCCCGCAAATAGGTTTCCGAAATCTAACTCTTTATAGGATTTAAAATTAACGTCAATAAACGATTCTTTGGTAGCATCTTTATAGGCAAACATCAAAGAGGGCTCAAAACTCCATTCACTCCCTAATTTAGAAAATACATTTCCAGCAGAAAATAAATATGTTCTGAGGTTATCATAACTTACGCCTTGTTCATTGATATTAACCCCTTCATTAGCTAAAACATTTTTGACGGTTGCATGTGCATAAAAATTAATAAAGTGATAAGAAAATCCAAAATCAATATTAAAATCAGACGCACTTTGCTCAATCCCTGCAATAATAGGGTCAAACTCCAAAAAAGCAGTTTCATCTAACTTATATTGAATCAACCCCGCACTCAGTCCAAATGACAACATATTCAAGTCAATGGTGTTTCTGGAAAACATCAAATGATGTGCATAAGTCAGATAAGCCCCTGATTGAGAATGGTATCCGTTTTTGTCATTAAAAAAAATGGCGCCAACTCCTGAAGGAGAATCACCGATTCGTCCATTTATACTCATCGTTTGTAAACTTGGAGCATTTTCATCTCCAAACCACTGTTGACGACCTGTAAGTCTAATTTTATTACAATTAGAAACACCTGCCATTGAAGGATGAAGCAAATAATAGTTATCCGTTAAGTAATCGGAATATATTGGCAATCCTTCTTGCGCACTTACAGAGTGAGTGAATACCCCTAAAATGGCAATAAAAACAAGCTTATTAAATACTGTCATAAAATATTATCTTTTGAGCGTAAAATGTGCTCGTAATTGGTTATTTTTCCCTGTTACGGGATCCTCATAATCTAATACAAACCAATAATCACTTGATGGAAGTTGTACACCATTAAAGGTTCCGTCCCATCCCTCACCTGTTGGACTGATTTGTGTTAGTAATTTTCCGTAACGGTCAAATATA
>JABAZA010000038.1 GCA_018608725.1 Flavobacteriaceae bacterium | reverse complement strand
CACTTGGATTTGACCTTGCTTCTACATTTTGGCATTTTGTAGATATTTTATGGTTATATCTCTTTTTCTTTTTATATTTCTTTAAATAAAATTCTTATTTTTGCACAACTCAAAATAAATTGCAGTTATGGATTCTACAGTAGTTAGCACTGGAACAGAAGGAAAAACTTGGGGCGGAGGGAATCAACCTCTAAAGTCAAGTTATGGTAAAATGATGATGTGGTTTTTCATTGTTTCCGATGCATTAACCTTTTCAGGCTTTTTAGCAGCCTACGGATTTTCAAGATTTAAGTTTATTGACTATTGGCCAATTGCCGATGAGGTTTTTACTCACGTTCCATTTTTACATGGACAAGAACTTCCAATGATTTATGTAGCATTCATGACTTTTGTTTTAATTATGTCTTCAGTAACTATGGTATTGGCCGTGGATGCTGGGCATGAAATGAAAAAAAATAAAGTCATCTGGTACATGTTCTTTACCATTATTGGAGGGGCTATTTTTGTAGGCTCACAAGCATGGGAATGGGCAACATTCATACAAGGTGATTACGGAGCGGTTCAAACAAAAGGAGGAAATATTCTCCAGTTTGGAACGTATAAAACAATTGATGGTGAAGAAGTCTTCAAACGAATTTCTGTTGAAGATTTTACTACCGCTTCGCATACAGACCGTGTGCAACATGAAAACAAAAACGGACTGTGGTTTGTCGATGAAGGCGCCTTACCAGCATTTTCTGTCAGTGATGTATACCATGGTTTAGAGTCACACCCAGACATTTTGGTTAGAACCCAAACCATTAATGAAGAAGGTGAAAAAACAGTGCTTTCAAGAGCAGCATCTTTAAAGCAGGTCAAAAACAATGGGAAACGCTACGTAAAAGGCGCGAATTTGGAGGTCAACGAATACGGGACTCCTTTATTTGCAGACTTCTTTTTCTTTATTACTGGATTCCATGGATTTCACGTATTATCAGGAGTGGTCATAAATATTATCATCTTTTTTAACGTAATTATTGGGACGTACGAACGTCGTAAAAATTATGAAATGGTAGAAAAAGTAGGTCTTTACTGGCACTTTGTAGATTTAGTTTGGGTATTTGTATTTACATTCTTCTACCTAGTTTAACCGCATATATTTTTTAAAATGGCAGCACACGCACATAAGTTAGAAATTTTTAGAGGCTTAATAAAGTTTAAGTCTAACACACAAAAAATTTGGGGAGTTCTTTTGCTACTTTCCATTATTACAGCGGTAGAAGTGGTATTGGGTATTTACAAGCCAGCCTCTTTAATGACGCCATCAATGAGTCCTTTTGAAGGTGGATTTGGCGCACTGTTAGGAAATATCATATTTTCCGGATTCATATACACGAAAAGCCTTAACTTAATATTTATAGTGCTTACCATTATTAAAGCCTATTATATTACCTGGGATTTTATGCACATGCGAGATGAAACAAAATCCCTAAGAAGATTAGTTGCTTGGACGGTTGTCTTTCTTATATGTTACCTTGTGTTTATCTTATTACAAGAAGGCGGCTACATTGAATCTGTTTACACGAACGGATATGTGAAACGCGACTTTTAAAAAATAGATTAATATTAACATTTAAAAGGCGACTTATTAAAGTCGTCTTTTTTATTTTTGCATCATGAATATCACTAAACTAAAAAAACCTTTTGTACTCACAGTACTGTTTTTTTTACCTGTCTTGTTTTTGTTGTTTTTATACCCCTCAAAACACAATTATAAGACCTTGGATGTTGTTAAAAAAAACATCCCAGAACTCTCTAATTTTGTAAACAAGGATGGAGAAGCACTTCTCTTAGAAAACCACCTTACTGTGTTGGGTTTTTTAGGAAAAACGCCAATGGAAGATGCCATCTTAGCACTCAATCTTAAAGAATTAGTCTATGATAAGTTTAGAGGCTTCAAGCGTTTTCAAATAGTTATTTTAGTCCCAGAATCTGCACATGAACAGGTGGAATTATTAAAAAAAGAACTCAATCAATATGAGTTTCTAGAGTATTGGAAATTTGGTTTTGGGACAGAAGCAGAGATACTTTCTGCCTATCAATCTCTTAAAATTTCTACGGCTCTGGATTCAAACCTAAAAACCTCTGACGTTTTTATTATTGATAAAGAACGCCAGCAAAGAGGGCGTTTGGATGACCGAGATAAAGATCAAATAAAAAATAAAGTACCTTTGTTTGGGATGAGTTCATACGATTGTTTGGAAGTCTCCATACTTAAAAATAAAATGAGCGAAGACATGCGTATTTTGTTCACAGAATACCGCCAAAAACGAAAAGGAAATTTTAATTCTACAAGCCGTAGAGCAGACGATTTAAAAGGAGATGAAAAAAACTAGTTATTCATATGTTGGAGTGTCGTTTATCATTCTAATTTTTGGAATCATTGTGGTTCCTAAAATTATTGACCGTATTCAGAACAACGATGTCACACGAACAGAAAGTCGTAGCAAAGACGTCCAAATGACAGTGTCTGACGATACACCTTTATCATATCTTATTATTAATGGGGAAGCTAAAAGAGTCATGCCTTTCAGTTTTGTAAATCAAGACGAAAAAACAATCTCTAACGATGATTATGCAGGCAAAGTGTACCTTGTTGAATTCTTTTTTTCAACCTGTCCCACCATTTGTCCAAAAATGAATAAAAACTTAGTTGATATACAAAACACCTTTCCAGATCGCCCAGATTTTGGAATTGCCTCGTTTACTATTAACCCAGAGTATGACACGCCATCAGTTTTGAAAACCTATGCCGAAAACTATGGCGTTACCAATCCTAACTGGCACTTTATGACGGGAGAAAAAGAGGCCATTTATAATCTTGCAAATACAGGGTTTAACCTTTATGCTGCTCAGGTTGAAGGAGCGGACGGAGGGTTTGAACATTCAGGAAACTTTGCACTTATCGATAAAGAAGGCTACATTCGTTCCCGAACAGATGCATTTGGAAATCCAAAAATCTATTACAAAGGGATTATTAGTCAAGCAGAACAATTTGATGCAGATGGGGAGTCGGAAGATATTAGTGCACTTAAAGAAGATATTTTAAAATTATTAGAAAATGAATAATACAGCACGAACAACGAAACAGAAATATCAATTATGGATCAATATCGTATCCATAGCAGTCCCAGTTGTAGTCGCATTGCTTTTTAAGGTGCGCCTACCAAACGTAGAGCCACTTACTTTTTTACCCCCTATTTACGCTTCTGTTAACGGAGTTACGGCTATATTATTGGTATTGGCGCTAGTGGCCATTAAAAATAAAAAAGTGACACTGCATGAAAATTTGATGAAAACATCTATCCTATGTTCTTTCTTTTTTTTAGTGATGTATGTAGCCTATCATATGACCAGTGATCCTACAAAGTATGAAGGTGCTTTTATTTATGTATATCGTTTTATTTTGATTAGTCATATTCTTCTTTCAATTATTGTGATTCCTTTAGTACTCATTAGCTATGTAAGAGCACGGTTGGGAGAATTTAAATCACATAAAAAAATAGTGCGCTATGCATTCCCAGTATGGCTGTACGTCGCTGTAACTGGTGTAATTGTATATATCATGATATCACCTTACTATATCTAAATTGTGAAGCGAGCCACCCTTATATTGGTTTTTATATTGCAACATACAATTGTAAACGCACAATGCGCGATGTGTAGAGCTGTTTTAGAAAGCGAACTTGGACAAGAAACGGCAAAAGGAGTTAATAACGGCATTGTATACCTGATGCTTATCCCATATATTTTAATTGGAGGGTTGGCATTCTTTTTGTATCGCTACTTGCAAGGTTCTAAGTAAAAGCTACTTTTTTATTTTAAAGTTCATCAGTTCAGTCATCGAGACATTTAGTACCTTAGAAATTTTAAACATCGTTAGGATCGTAATATTACGTTTTCCATTCTCAATGTTAGAGTAACTTCCGCTATCCATATCACACAGTTTAGCAACTGTTTTTTGACGCAATTGTTTTTCTAGGCGAATCAGTCTTAAATGGTAACCCAATGATTTTAAGATTACATCATTTTTGTCTTTTAAATTTCCCACAGAATTTAATAGTTAGTTATAATTAAACGGTTATGTATAAATAGCAATTCAGGCTAATTCGTAGTAATGAATTTATACTAAAATACAAAACTCATTTAATCAATATTACAAATTATGAGAACAAATTACATTTTTTTTTAAGAAATCTACACCTTAAATAGGGATATTTTATGTTTATTGGACTATACTACAACTTTGTGAAATCTAAATTATATTTTTTTTTACAATTAGTCTTTTTGTGAAAAATATGTCGGTTTTTATGCCTCCTTTTCTGCTAAATTAACTTGCATAAATTTTAACAAATTTTAGCAGTTTTGCGTGTAACAAAATGTAAATTTGTGCGTCTTATTATTGATAATCGCTCTACCAAACTTAATTATGTTAGAAATAAATCAGCTTCACAAATCATATTCCATTGGGGATTCAAAATTACACGTTCTTAAAGGAATTGATCTTTCTGTAAACCAAGGCGAAATGGTAGCCATTATGGGGTCTTCTGGGTCCGGAAAATCAACACTTTTGAATATTATTGGAATGTTAGATGAAGCAGATGAGGGCGCCTATATATTAGATCAGGTTCCCATCAAAAATCTGACTGAAAAAAAAGCGGCAATTTATCGCAATAAATTTTTAGGATTTATTTTTCAATCCTTTAATCTTATTAATTACAAAAATGCTCTTGAAAATGTAGCCCTACCTTTATACTATCAAGGCCTTAAACGTAAAGAACGTCAAGAAAAAGCACGGTTTCATCTCGAAAAAGTAGGACTTTTAGATTGGGAAACGCATTTGCCAAGTGAATTGTCTGGAGGACAAAAACAACGAGTTGCTATAGCCCGTGCCTTAGCATCTGATCCAAAACTCATTCTAGCAGATGAACCTACAGGTGCATTAGACACAACAACCTCTTACGATATCATGGCATTTTTACAACAACTCAATAACGAAGGTAAAACGATTTTAATCGTCACACACGAAGAGGATATTGCTGCCATGTGCAAACGTATTGTTCGTTTGCGGGATGGGGTTATAATGGAAGACAAAAAAGTAACTCAAGTTAGAGCAGAATCACATGTTTGATATAGATCTTTGGCGCGAAATTTTTCAAAGCATCAGTAAAAACCGTACACGAAGTTTGTTGTCGGGATTTACGGTCACCTTTGCAATTTTGTTATTTACCATTTTATTTGGACTTGCAAATGGTTTAAACAACACTTTTTCAGAAGCTTTTGTGGACGATGCTGCCAATGCTATGTTTATCCGTTCTGGAACAACAACCAAAGCCCACAAAGGAATGCAAGCCGGACGTCGCGTACAATTTAGAAATGAGGATTATAACTACATCAAAACAGACTTTGATGATAATGTAGAGTTTATTACCTCTCGGATTTACAAAAATGTGAATGCCTCCTTTAGAAACGAAAAAAACAACTACTCCTTGCGAGCAGTACATCCAGACCACCAGTATTTAGAAAAAACCAAAGTGTTCCAGGGACGTTACATCAACCAACGCGATATGGATTTGAAAACCAAAGTGGTAGTCATTGGGAAGTTGGTCAAAGACGATTTGTTTTTAAAAGTAGATCCCCTAGGGAAGTATATTAATTTAAGTGGAATTCCTTATTTGGTTGTTGGAGTATTCGCAGATGATGGTGGCGATGATGAAGAACGGCTGCTATACATGCCACTTTCAACAGCACAGCAAGTGTATGGAAATAATGATTATGTAGATCAAATTAATCTTACTTACAAGCCAGATCTAGATTATAACCAAGCCATTGATTTTGGATTGGATTTAGAAAAACAATTAAAAGAAAGATTCTTAGTAGCCCCTAACGATCAACGTGCCGTACGTGTTTTTAATATGGCGATGCAAAATAAAGGCATCAATCAGATGACTTCGGTTCTTGGGATTTTAATCTTAATTATTGGAATGGGAACACTGATTGCGGGTATTGTAGGGATTAGTAATATTATGATCTTTATTGTTAAAGAGCGAACCAAAGAAATTGGAATTCGAAAAGCTTTAGGTGCCTCTCCAAAATCGATAGTCTCTATTATTTTGGTTGAATCTATTTTTATAACCACCATTGCAGGCTATTTTGGACTCTTGTTGGGTGTAGGGATTTTAGAACTTGTAGGTCCAAACCTAAAAACCTATTTTATTACAAACCCTTCCGTAAGTATAAGCCTTGTGCTTTCAGCGACCTTAATTCTTATCGGTGCGGGAAGTTTAGCAGGATATTTGCCAGCAAAAAAAGCATCAAAAATTAAACCCATAGTAGCACTAAGAGACGATTAGATGATTCGATTTTTATTAAATAGAGACACTTGGCAAGAAGTCTATGATAGCATGAGCAAAAATAAATTGCGCACAGGCATCACTATGGTAGGCGTATGGTGGGGAATTTTATTACTCATCACTCTTTTGGGAGCAGCTAGAGGGATGGAAAATTCCTTTAACCGATTGTTTGGAGATTTTGCAACCAACAGTGTTTTTGTATGGGGTCAAAGCACAAGCAAACCCTTCAAAGGATTTCAGGAAGGGAAAAGGGTACAACTCAAATTATCTCATGCTAAAAAAATAGAAGAAAATGTAGAGGGGATTGAATTTGTAGTCCCTAGAAATAGAAACCAAGCACTCGTTGTTCGTAATTTTTTATCAGGCTCTTTTAGTATTAATGGCGATTACCCGCTATTGGATAAGGTACAAAAAAAGAGATTATTAAAAGGACGTTTTATCAATCAAAACGATATTGATGCTAAAAAGAAGGTGGCTGTTATTTCTGAAGACATCTATAAACAATTATTTGAAAAAGATGAAATAGCTATAGGGCAGTACATCCAAATGAACAGTATCAATTTCACCGTAATTGGGGTGGCACAAAATGGCAATGCCAACATGGGTCCTAGTAGCGATATTCACATTCCATTCACCACTTTCCAGCAAATATATAACCAAGGCGATACGATAGGATGGCTCATGATTACAGGAAAGCCAGAATATAACATCAAGCAAATTGAAGAAGACGCTAAGTTATTATTACGTAATTTAAACAAAGTTCATCCGCAAGACAAGCGTGCTTTTGGAAGTTTTAACTTGGGAAAAGAATTTGCTAAAATCACAGGGTTTTTAAAAGGTATGCAGTTTTTAACCTGGTTTGTTGGAATCGCAACCCTGATTGCAGGAGTATTTGCTATTGGAAACATCTTATTAATTACCGTGAAAGAACGCACCAAAGAAATTGGAGTAAGACGGGCCTTAGGTGCAACCCCTTTTGAAATCAAACGCCAAATTGTGGTAGAAGCCGTATTTTTAACCCTTGTAGCTGGACTTTTTGGGATTATTTCGGGAGGATGGATGCTGATTGCGGCAGACAATGCATGGGGACAAGGCGAGGATGCAACACTTGTAAATGCCTCAGTGTCCATAGCAGTTGTATTTGTAGCCTTGTTGCTACTAGTCACCCTCGGAACACTCATAGGACTCATTCCTGCATTTAAAGCCACAAGTATCAAACCAATAGAAGCATTAAGAGAAGAATAAAAAATCAATAAAATGAATAAAACAGTAAAAATTATTTTTGGAATCGGAACACTTATCTTATTAGTGTATGTGTTAAAATACTTTAAAGATTCGAACGCTAAAGAAGTTATTGACTATAAAACGGAGCTTCCATTTTATAGCACTCTCGACACTAAAACCGTTGCTACAGGGAAGTTAAACCCTGAAGAAGAAATTGAATTAAAGCCACAAATCTCTGGAATTGTAGATCAGATTTTTGTTGAAGAAGGAGACCTTGTAAAAAAGGGCGATCTAATTGCTAAAATTAGAGTGGTGCCAAACGAACAAGCCTTGGGAAGTGCGAAAAGCCGTATCAATACCACGCGACTTTCATTTGAAAATGCACAAACCTTGTTCAATCGAAATAAAACTCTTTTTGAAAAGGGAGTAATCTCTAAACAAGATTTTGAAAACAGTGAATTAAGCTTGAATCAGTCCAAAGAAAGTTACGATCAGTCCAAAGATGATTATCAAATCATCAAACAAGGATCTCTTTCTGGAGGCAGCTCAGCTAATACTAATATTATGGCTCAAATCTCTGGAACCATCCTCGAAATCCCTGTGCGTGAGGGAGATCAGGTTATTGAAAGTAATAATTTTAATGCAGGAACTACCATTGCTACGATTGCAGATATGAGTAAAATGATTTTTGAAGGTAAAGTTGATGAATCTGAAGTCGGGAAGTTAGAAGAAGGCAAAGACATCAAAGTCATTCTTGGAGCAATCAACGAAAAAGAATTTCCTGCAGTGCTAACGTTTGTAGCACCCAAAGGAGTAGAGGAAAATGGTGCCGTTCAATTTACCATCAAAGCAGATGTGACCATAGAAGCGAGTACAAAAATTCGTGCGGGTTACAGTGCCAATGCAGAAATAGAAATTGAAAGTAAAGACAGTATTTTAGTGATTAAAGAAGCACTTTTACAATTCAATCGCATCACCGAAAAACCCTTTGTAGAATTACAAAATGAAAATGGAAATTTCACCAAAAAAAATATCGAAATCGGATTGTCAGATGGGATAAATGTGGAAATTATTGAAGGCATAGAAGAAGGCGATAAAATTAAGGTCTGGAATAAAGCATCAGAAGAAAATAATGACGACGACGATGATGAATAATAAAATCCCAAAATCTATGAAATATATATATACAGCTCTTTTTCTTATAGGAACTTTAAGCAGTTTTGCTCAAAAAAAATGGACCTTAAAAGAATGTGTCGATCATGCTTTGGAACATAATATTTCGGTGAAGCAATCTACACTCGATATTGATTTAGCCAAACAAGATGTGATAAACGCGAAAGGTAACTTTATGCCATCTCTTAGTGCTAGCGCTTCTCAAAACTTTAATTTTGGGTCCTTTATTGGACAAGATGGTTCAAGAATTAAAAGTGATTCAAGGGGGAATAATTTTGGCTTAAATACGGGCGTTACCATTTTTAACGGATTCCGAAATTTAAATACCTACAAACAAGCAAAGCTTGGAGTGGAAGCGAGTCAGTTACAGCTCTCCATCCTTCAGGATAATATTTCGTTGACTGTTGTTAATTCATTTTTAAATGTGTTATTCAATAAAGAAAACCTTAAAATTGCTAAAGAACAATTAACGATTAGTTTAAACCAACTGGACCAAGTCACATCTCAAGTTGAAGCGGGCATTAAACCTCGCTCCGATCTTTTTGATGCAGAGGCGACAATAGCATCTAATAGAGAAAGTATTGTTAATGCAGAAAATAGTTTAGATTTATCCTTATTAAGTTTAAGTCAAAGCCTACAAGTATCTCCCAATGATTTTGATATTGAAGAAGTTCAAATCAATTTAACTTCTGTGTCTATGGCATACAACTCCACAGGAGAAATTTTATCCTATGCTTTGGACAATCGTGCTGAAGTTAAGAATGCAGAATTAAACATAGAAAATTCTGATTTTGGAGTGAAATTAGCACAAAGTGCCTATGCACCCTCATTGAGTTTTGGAGCAGGTCTGGGGTCCTCATATCAACACAAACAAGGGGAGTTAGATGTTAGGTCTGAATTTGTTATGGACCCAAATAACCCAGGATCTATTATCGAAACCATTGTTCCTTATGGCTTCAACGCTCAAATTGAAAATAACTTAGGTTATAACTTAGGGTTCAGTTTAAGTGTCCCTATTTTTAATGGTTTTAAAACAAAAGCCAATGTCTCAAAAGCTAAAATTAATAGAGAAAAAAGTATTCTTAATTTAGAACAAGCAAAACAGGACCTTACGACTACAATTACTCAAGCGTATGCAGATGCAAAAGCCTCTTTAAAGCAATATCAAGCCTCTTTGTTTTCTGTTGCAAGTTTAGAAGAGTCCTTTAAAAATGTTCAAAATAAGTTTAACTTTGGAGCTGCAACTTCTTTTGAAGTTGAACAACTTAGGGGGCGTTTAGTAAACGCAAAATCAAACCTAATCAACTCAAAGTTTAACTTTGTATTCCGTTCAAAAGTATTGGACTTTTATATGGGGAAACCCTTGACACCATAATGTATGGCTTATATTCTAAACATCGAAACTTCAACTACAAATTGCTCTGTAGCATTAGCATATAATGGAGAGGTTATAGGGTTTAAAGAAGACAACAGTAGTGAGTATTCACATGCGGAACGACTTCATGTATATATAGATCAAGTTCTAAAAACAACCCAGATATCCATAGACCAACTCGAAGCCATTGCAATTAGCAAAGGACCTGGGTCTTACACAGGGTTACGAATAGGAGTTTCAGCTGCTAAAGGCTTGTGTTTTGCACTCAATATTCCTTTAATTTCTGTACCCACTCTAGAAGCACTCGCGCATCAGGTTGAAAATCCAAAAGGAACCATCGTTGCCATGCTTGATGCAAGACGTATGGAAGTCTATTCAGCCATTTATGACGCACAGCATAATGAAACCCGACCCACAGAAGCAGAAGTATTGACTTCTGAATCCTACCTAGAGTTATTGGAATTGACAGCTGTTTATTTCATTGGAAATGGGGTGCCAAAAACCAAAGACCTTATCACACATAAAAACGCACAATTCATTGAAAATAAATTGCCTTCAGCAAAACAAATGTGTGCACTTTCGTATGATAAATTTAAAACGGATGCCTTTGAAGACGTCGCTTATTTTGAACCTTTTTATCTAAAAGATTTTATCGCCATTCCTTCAAAAAAATAGAACTTATTCTTTTTTTTGAATTTCGACTACATGTGGATAAGGAATTTCGATGCCTGCGGCATCCAAAGCTTCTTTACAGTTCTCTATAACGTCATAATATACAGTCCAGTAATCTTCCACGGTACTCCAAGGACGGACGGCAAAATTTACAGAGCTATCTGCCAATTCTGAAACATTTACTGTCGGTAAAGGGTCTTTTAACACTTTCGGATGAGAAGTAAGAACCTTCATTAGTACCTCCTTAGTTTGCTTGATATTCTCATTGTATCCAACACCAATCGTTAAATCAACTCTTAGAGTGCCTTCGGCAGAAAGGTTTACAATATTACCATTTGCCAAAGTGCCGTTAGGGATGATTACGCGTTTATTATTTGGAGTAATAATTTGTGTTGTAAAAAGCTGAATGTCTTTGACCACCCCTATTTCTCCTTGCGCATTTATAATATCATCCACTCTGAAGGGTTTGAATAAAATGATCAAAACACCTCCAGCAAAATTTGCTAATGAACCCTGTAAAGCGAGCCCAAGTCCTAATCCAGCAGCGGCCATAACGGCTGCGAGTGCAGTTGTGTCCACTCCAAGTTTTGAAATTACAGCGATCAGTAATAATGCTTTTAACCCCCAACCTAACAAATTTCCAAGAAAAGTTTGTAAGGTTTTATCAACGTGACGCGAGTTTAGAAGTTTGTTCGTTAAGCGAAGAATAAATTTAATTGCATACCACCCAACAATCAGTATTGCAAAGGCATAAAGTACTTTGGGGGAATATTCCAGAAGCATGTCTTTTACAGGAGTTAGGTATTTTTCCATGGATTATAATTTTGGATTTAAATAGTTGTTTATAAGGAGTTTAAATAGTTAACAAATGTAATTAAATCCGCTTCATTGGACAATTTAATATTATTGGAGTTTATGAAATCGAGTATAATTTTTGAGTTCTCTGGAAAAAGCGCTTTTACAAGTTTCTTTTTCTTGGTAGGTAACACTACAGCCTCTTTACTGCCAAGTTTAATATAAATTCGATCATTCACATTCTTATACATCGCAGGTTTGGGTGCGTCATACCCTGTTTTGGAAGCCTGTTCTTCGTAAAACACAATTCTATGTTTTTTTAGAATTAGGTTTTCTCCTTCATTATTTAATTTTATAAAATAACCCTTTTTTTGACGCCCATCCTCATCAATATAATTAAAAATATTATAAGATTCATTAGTCGCAGTAAACGTAATTACAATGGAGTCATCACTCTTATTTAAAGCATATACAGTATTGTCAGCCCCTTGAAATTCCATTTGATCGTCATAAATATTATAACGAACTCCAAAAATTTGATCTGGCATTGAAGATATTTTAGTGCTAATAAAGTCTTCATTCAAATATTTAGATCCTTTAATATTCGAATTTTGATTTGAATTGACATTCACAAAAATATTGCTCATATTTTGAGAAGTCCCATCGGCATATTTAAGAGTTTGTGAAAAAGATAATTGAAAGAAAAATAGACTTAGAAGCGTAACATTTAATAATTTCATTGGTTTTTTTTAATTGATTTTTAACAGAAGTTATATTCTCCAAAGGTACATATTATCACAACAAGTTACAATTTCTTTGCGAGGGGAATAATAACAATTTACGACAGACACTTATGTTGTGTAAAATCGTTGTAACTTTGAATTATGAAGTTATATATTGTACCGACCCCTATTGGAAATTTAGAAGACATTACGTTGCGTGCTATTAAAGTATTAAAATCGGTCGATCTGATTTTAGCAGAAGACACCAGAACCTCCGGAAAACTTTTAAAACACTTCGAGATTGGAACACAAATGCATTCTCATCACATGCACAACGAGCATAAAACCGTGCAAGGCATTATTCAAAAATTAAAAACAGGGATGACCATTGCATTGATTAGCGATGCAGGAACTCCAGCCATATCAGACCCTGGATTTTTACTCACAAGAGCCTGTGTAGAAAACAACATCCCGGTCGACTGTTTGCCTGGAGCAACCGCTTTTGTACCTGCCTTGGTGAACTCAGGATTGCCAAATGATAAATTTGTGTTTGAAGGATTTTTACCCGTAAAAAAAGGGCGACAAACCCGTTTCCTTTTATTGGCAGAAGAACCCCGTACGATAATTTTATACGAAAGTCCTCACAAACTTATTAAAACCCTCTCTCATATCTGTGAATACTTTGGCGAAGATCGTCAGGTTTCAGTATCACGAGAACTCACAAAACTTTTTGAAGAAACCCAAAGAGGGACAGCAAAATCAATTTTAGAACATTACACAAACCATCCTCCAAAAGGTGAAATTGTGATTGTAATAGCAGGGAAGTCAAAAGTTTCATAGTGCAACTAATGACATTATTTAGTATTTTTGAAGCAATAAGAACCAAATTAGTTTATAATGTCCCACAAAACTACAACCCACTGGAAAGGTGGAATGCAATTCGAATCCGATAATCCAAGCGGGAAAACTGTACTCATGGATACAGTTGTAAAAGGCCAATCTGAACAGTTTGGGCTATCCCCAAAAGCAATGATGTTATCTGCTTTAGCGGGATGTTCTGGGATCGATATTGTAGAGATTTTAGAAAAAATGAAAGTTGTTGATTACAAATTAAAAATGGAAGTTGAAGGCTTTCTAACAGATGAACATCCAAAGTTTTACCATAAAGTCCATGTAGATTATCACTTCTATGGGTCAGATTTGAATCCCAAAAAAATTGATAAATCTGTAAAACTATCAGTTGATAAATATTGCGGTGTTATGGAAATGTTTCGACAATTTTCAACGGTAACAACCGCCATTCATATTCATAATTCTTAGAAATGCGTTGGACGCTCAAACCGAAGCCTGACTCCAAAAAAACAGTCAATTTAGCAACTGAATTAGGCGTAGATAAGGCAATAGCAGAGTTGTTACTCCAAAGAGGGATAGAGAATTTTGAAGCTGCTAAAACGTTTTTTCGTCCCAGTTGGTCCGATTTGCACGATCCTTTTTTGATGAAAGATATGGACAAAGCCGTCGATAGGATTGAAGACGCTATAAAAAATAACGAACAGATACTCGTGTTTGGCGATTATGATGTAGATGGAACTTCATCTGTTGCTTTAATGGCCTCTTATCTAGAAACAAAAAGCACACAGATTTCCACTTATATCCCCGATCGTTATGAAGAAGGCTATGGCGTATCCTACAAAGGAATTGATTTTGCATCAGATAATGATTTTACATTAATAATTGCTTTAGATTGTGGGGTCAAAGCGATTGACAAAGTTGCCTATGCCAAGAAAAAAGGCATTGATTTTATCATTTGTGACCACCATCGACCTGGAAAAAAACTGCCCTCTGCAGTTGCAGTTTTAGATCCAAAACGCTCCGATTGTACGTATCCTTTTAAAGAACTTTGTGGTTGTGGAGTTGGGTTTAAATTGATTCAAGCCCTCGCCTCCAAAGAAGGCGTTTCTGTGGAGTCACTGGTTGGGTATTTAGATTTAGTAGCCACCGCAATTGGTGCCGACATCGTTCCTATTGTTGGCGAAAATAGAACCCTTGCTTATTTTGGGTTACAAACCATAAACTCCAAACCTCGTCCAGGGTTTAAAGCCTTGATAAAACATATGAAAAAAGAGGTGCTAACCATTACAGATGTAGTATTTAATATTGCACCGCGCATCAACGCTGCAGGACGGATGAAACATGGAAATTATGCAGTCGCTCTGATGAAAGAAACCAATTTTAAAAATGCCGAAGCCGCTGCTGCTGAAATCGAATTATTTAATACCAACCGTCGCGAAGCGGATAAACGCATTACACAAGAAGCATTGTTGCAAATAGAACAATTGAACGAAACAAATAATGCCACGTCTGTTGTCTATCAAGAAGATTGGCATAAAGGCGTTATTGGAATTGTCGCTTCTCGCCTCATAGAAACCTATTACCGCCCCACCTTGGTATTTACAAAAAGTGGCGATTTTTTAGCTGCTTCTGCACGTTCCGTAAGAGGGTTTGATGTCTATAATGCCCTAGAAAATTGCAGCCATTTAATAGAACAATTTGGAGGGCATATGTATGCCGCAGGACTTACAATCAAAGAAGAAAATTACCCAGCATTTAAAGCTGCATTTGAAGCTGAGGTTTCAGCCACTTTGCCGGATCATCTTCAAACCCCTGAAATTAAAATTGATTCCGAAATTAACTTTGATTCCATCACTCCAAAATTTTATAGAATTTTAAAACAATTTGCTCCTTTTGGCCCTCAAAATATGTCTCCTGTTTTTATGACCTCTGGAGTACAAGATACGGGCTACGGAAAATGTGTTGGTGAAGATCAAACACATCTTCGCGTCACGCTCGCTCAAAAGGACAGCCAAAAAATTGTAGGCATTGGTTTTGGACTCGGCAGTGACTTACCAATTATTAAATCTAAAACATCATTTAAAGTAGTCTATTCTATTGATGAAAACGAATGGAATGGACGTGTGAGTTTACAGTTAAAGCTAAAAGGTATTAAATCGTAATATGGCAAAAAGAGATCCTTATGCAGCACTTCGATTTAAAGAATTTAATGTCTTTTTATTATTGCGATTTATCCTAGTTTTCGGATGGTCCATGCAATTTATTATTATTGAATGGCAAGTCTATACTCTCACCAAAGACCCGCTATCTCTTGGAATTATTGGACTTATGGAAATTATTCCAGCTTTCAGTATGGCATTATTTGCTGGGCATATTGTAGATCAAAGTGAAAAAAGAAACTTACTCCTAAAATGTATAGGCCTCTTTTCATTAATTAGTTTTGGACTTTTCTTTTTAACCAGTCCTTCGGTTGAATCCGATTGGGAATCAACATATATTCTGTATTCAATTTATGCCTTTGTATTTTTTGGAGGCTTATTGCGCGCCTTTTTTGGACCAACCATTTTTTCTCTAGTCGCATTAATTGTTCCTAAAAAAGTCTATCCAAATGCTGCCACTTGGAACAGTTCAACCTGGCAAATGGCTTCTGTGTTAGGGCCTGCTTTTGCAGGTTTTACAATCAATTGGATAGGGGTTCATTGGTCGCTATGTATTGTGTTTGGGTTGGTTGTTTTGGCATTTGTATTGTTGTTTGGAATTTCTCGCAAACCAATTTTGAATCCCAAAATAGGAGAACCTATTGTACAAAGTTTAAAAGAAGGTGTTCGATTTGTATTTAAAACAAAAGCAATTTTAGGGGCTTTGAGCTTAGATATGATTGCGGTTCTTTTTGGGGGTGCTGTAGCATTACTTCCAGTTTTTGCACAGGACATTTTAAAAGTCGGTTCTGAAGGGTTTGGACTGCTACGAGCGGCTCCTGCTGTTGGGGCGTTCCTTACCATGCTTATTACGGCTTACATTCCTATCAGCAAAAATGCAGGTCTGAAATTGCTAGCTGCGATATTTAGTTTTGGCGTATGTATTATTGTTTTTGGACTGTCCTCTGTTTTTTGGATTTCGGTTGTTGCCTTATTTTTTAGTGGGGTCACAGATGGAGTGTCAATGGTTATCAGACAAACAATTTTACAACTCAAAACTCCCGATCATATGCGTGGGCGTGTATCCTCTGTAAACTCCATGTTTGTAGGATCTTCAAATGAATTGGGTGCTTTTGAAAGCGGGGTAACAGCAAAACTTATGGGAACGGTTACGGCAGTTGTTTTTGGGGGAACCATGACCCTAATCACAGTGATTACTACTGGGATTGTATCGCCTACATTTCGTAAATTAGACTTAGAAAAAGATTTAAATGCACACGAAACTCAAAACTAATAATTTAGAGCTAGTTTTTTGATTCCTCCTTTTTTCTAAAATCTAAACTGTAAGAGTATTTAAACCCTAAGATCGATTTTGAAACGGTCCCTTCTGTATTGTTTTTTAATTCAACATTAAGATCATCTTGAATCCTGTAGAATAGTGCTATTTCCCCAAATCTATTAAACTTTCTTGAAGCCGAAAGCGTAAACCGTTGTCGGTCAATTTTATTACCAATAGTTTTTTCTACGAAGGTGTTAAAAAACTCTGCTTTTAACTTAAAAATGATATTAACAGGTCGCACTTTGTAGCCAATCCCAAACTGAAAACGCAGTTGCTCTTTTACGATATCCCCTTCCTCTTCAGAAAACCCTAACTCGTTTCTATTTTGATACCTAAGACGGTAATACAGATCTATCTTTTTGATGTCGTGTTTGAAGCTTGCATCAAATTGATATCTGAAATGTGATTCAATGCCTTGTTTTTTGCCTACATCATCATTCTTTTTAATAAACCTCACTCCGACTCCTAATTCAAAATCTTTGACGACTTCGTAACTTCCTTCAACTTGAGTAAAATAGGTGCTCACAGTCGTAACGTTATTTCGATATCTAAGGTGTTCTGAAATGGAAAAGGATATTTTTTCACTTGCTCTTACTTTAAGTTGTACGGCGTTCCATCCCTCTAAATCATTAGAGCTTTGAGCCAACATTAGATTAGAGGATATTAACAAACATATAATGAATGCCAATACGGTGTTATGTTGTTTAGATAAATTCATAGTTAAAATTAGAGTTCATAATAGACAGTTATTTTGGCAACATCTCTCAAGAAATTTACATTTCCAACTTCGAAGCTCAGGATTTCAATACCAAGTCTTTTTTCTAAGTCGGCTTTGAGGAGCTCATGATTTTCAGGGCGTATATTTTCAATAATTTCATAAGTTACATCTTTAGACAACATTTTTGATTCTACCCAATAGCGTTCGATTAAATACAATGCGAAAAGTATAATTGAATTGGCAGCGATAATCTCTGCATAACTCATTTTTTTGTTTGAAAGGGCGTTCATCACAGAGATGCCAATTACCACAAACAGATAGGTCATTTCTTTGACCTCTAAAGGGAGAGTTCTATAACGGATAATACCAAAAATAGCAAACAATCCCAAAGCCATTCCGAGATCCAATTCATACTTTTTTAATGTAAAGCATAAAAAGTAAACAACAATTCCAATAAGGAAGAATGTGAATAAATATTCTCTTTTTTGATTGTGTTTATAATAGATAAATTTAACAATCCCAGTCAGGAAAAATAAATTCAATAAAAATCGAATCATCATTTTATAAAAATCGTCATCGAATAAAGGAATGCCTAGTAGTTCCATTTTAGTTATTTAATTGGTTAATTTTTAAGTTCATTTCTTTAAACTTGTTTGATTTCACACTTGAGAAAATATTTGAAACACCCATGCAGTATTTGCTAAAGCTAACAGTTCTAATTCTGTTAGATTTAAGTGTGCTATAAATAGGAGTTCTCGTGTTTTGTTTTTCTTGTTTTACTTCGATTACGACCACATTTTTAAATTTTTTTGTGGTTGAATCTTTTTTATATTCCAAACCCGTATCGATAGTCACACGTTCGGATCGTTGAGTGTTCACTAATGTAAAACGTTGAAAATAATTATGTAATGCGGGTTCTAATTCCAAGTCCTTTTTAGTGACCCTTCTGATAAATTTTTTTGATTCTGTTGATAATTTTGTTTCAAAATTATCAATTGAACAACGGACTTTATTGGTCATTCCAGTGTTTTGTTTTTCTTTAATTTCTAAAAAACAAATGTCTGACTCTACATACCGTCTAATTCTAATTTTTTGACGCTTTGCTTTTCCCTTGTGGTGTTCTTTATAGCAATGCAAATCTTTTGTATCAAAGTAAAGGGTGGAATAATTCATTAACCGATTTCCATCAATTTCCAAAATCTGATAATCAGAATACAAGAACGGTAATAGTTTAGACAACTCAGAGCTGGAAGTCAGAAACTTAGTATCCACACGTTTCAATAATGAAACACCATTCATTTCTTCTAATGAAATAGAGGCAAAGCCTGATAATTTAGATGTGTCCATGGGTTAATTTTGATAAATCTACGATTTTTTTCCAAAAAAAACATAAAATAATAATTTCATAAAATATTGAGTTGAAAGTTATGAACGAAATGGATTTTAAAACTCTTTCAATGTTAGCGTGTCATTTTCAAAAACAGCATAGGTGTAGTACCCAATCCAATCTCCAAGATTGATGTATTTAGATTGTTCGTTAAGAGCAATATCTAATGGTAAATGGCGGTGTCCAAACACAAAATAATCCCTGTGTTTTTCTTCTAATTTCTTTTGGCAGTATTGTACCAACCATTCTTTTTCATTTCCAAGAAACTTTACATCTTCATCGCCTGAAATAACTTTATTTTTAACGGATAGGTATTGCGCAAAACGCACTCCAATATCCGGGTGAATCCAGCGGTATAACCATTTAAAAAAGGAATTTGTAAATACTTTTTTAAGGCGTTTAAATCCTTTGTCGTAAGGACCAAGTCCATCCCCGTGACCAATAAAAAATGAGGTAGAATTAAACGTAAATTCTTGGGGTTGATGGTGGACAGTAATGCCCAATTCTTCTTCAAAATATCCATTCATCCACAAGTCATGATTTCCTACAAAAAAATGAATTTTGATCCCTTGATCGGTCAACTCTGCCAATTTCCCTAAAACACGTGTAAACCCTTTTGGGACAACATATTTATATTCAAACCAAAAGTCAAATAAATCGCCTAATAAAAAAATAGTATCTGCATCGTGTTTGATCGAATCCAGCCATTGTACGAATTTTTTTTCGCGGGGCATGGATTCTTTTGCCGTAGGCGCACCAAGATGGTTGTCAGAAGCAAAGTATATTTTTTTCCCTTGTGGAATTTTTAACGACGTCATATAAAACTGTTAGTTGTCACTTGCATACCATTCTGCAAAACTTGTGGCGGTTTCTTGCAGTTTGAGGGCATGTAATTTTATAGTATTAGGCAATCTTTTTTTAATCTTTTCGGCAAAATCTATCACCATCATTTCACTAGTAGGTTGATAATCCACTAAAAGCACATTGTGCCCACGGTCCGAAAGCTCTTTTGCCAATTCTACATGGGGGGTGTTTTTATTAAACACGGTGGCATGGTCAAACACGGATACAATCTCTTCTTTGATGATTTTTTTTAAATCAGAAAAATCAATGACCATTCCAAATTTTACATGGGTATTATCTGAAATAGGTTGTCCAATGACGGTTACATCTAAACGGTAGCTGTGCCCATGCACATTTTTGCACTTCCCATCATACCCATAAAGAGCATGTCCTGTTTCAAAAGAAAATTGTTTTGTTATTCGAATGCTGCTCATAGGTGTTTTTGGTATCTAGTCAATTCTTAGTTCTATACAAAGTTAGTGGTTTTGAACAAGCGGTAAAAATTGTTTCCTAAATTTTATTATGAGTGGAATGCCCCTTGCAATCATCCATAAGGTATAAGCGGTAAAAACTCCGTGGAGCTTCCATCCGTAGAAATCAAGAATAAAAATCACAGGCAAAAACACAAACAATGTTGCAAGTAATAATACATTTCTTAGATCTTTCATATTTCCAAGTCCTTTAAAAATGCCATCAAAGACAAACGCCACCGCACAAATAGGCTGCATTAGTAGTACAATCCAAAAGATGTCATAAAACTGAGCTAACACTTCAGAGTCGTTCGTAAATGTAATTCCAATGGGTTTGTATAGCAAGGCCCCAATGCCGCCCATAATGACCCCTACAATAAGAGCATATTTTATGAGTTGGTTGCTAAGTTGTAAGAGTAGTTTATAGTTTTTGGCTCCAAACAATTTTCCGGATAGGATGTTTCCTGCACTGGAATATCCATCGACTGCAAAGGCCGCAAAAAACCAAAGGTTTATCGCAATGGTATAGGCTGCGATGTAGGTGTTTCCATAGCCCGTCGCAAATCGAGCTGCAAAATATAAGGTCGTATTGAGCGCCAACGTCCGAATGATGAGGTGCTTAATCATATTCAGAAATTTTGGAAGTTCTTTATGAATTGTCTTTGAGAGTTTTAAAGGAATTTCTGTTTTTTTGAGAAGGAAATAGGTTGCGAGGGCTGCCATTAAAAATTGTGCCAACACACTCGCAAAGGCAGCACCTTTGAGGTATAGCGGCGAAATAACATTTGGAATCCCATAAACTAAAAGTACATCTAAAAGGATATTTACCAATGTGCCAGTAATTGCGATTAGCATGGGATAATAGGTGTTTTGGAGGCCTCTAAACACACCAAAAACAGCGAAAGTATAGAGGGTAAAAGGCAGTCCAAATATCCGAATTTTATAGTAAGACACACTATAGTCCAACAAAAGCCCCGAGGCATTATAAAGTTTAAAAATAGCAGTACTAAATGGGTAGGTTCCCAGGCATATTAATACACTAAGAACCAATATAAAGGCGATGGCTTGAGCGGGTAAATTTTTGACTTCGTCTAATTTATTGGCGCCAACATATTGAGAAATAATTGACGAAATAGCGCTACGCGATTGTCCTAGTACCCAAATAAGCATTGATAAAAACGTGGCTACAATTCCAACGGCTGCCAAGGATTCGGTTGCATTAATGGGAATATGCCCCACAATTGCGGCGTCCGTAAGCGAAAGAATCGGTTCGGAAATACCAGCGATAATGGCGGGTACCGCAAGTGTATTGATGTGTTTGAGGCTGATCTGTGTTTCCAATCGTTCTATTTTCCACGACCTGTTTTTCGAACGGCGGTAGTTTTACTCGTATTTTTATTTCTAAGATTAGACTTGCCTCCTTTTTTTGTGTCGACTTGCTTTACGGTTTTATTACCAAAAAATTTACTGCTCATAATGGGTTGAATTTAGAGTCAAAAGTACGGAAAAAGACTTTAGTTTAAATTATAATTCCTTAGTAGGGGATCTGTTTTTTAAATTTACTATATAAATAAAAAGTCTTTACATTTATGTAAAGACTTTTAAGTGTTCTAAATAAAGAACTATTTTTTATGGATTACGCTTTTGGATTAGCGCCATACTTGTTGTCTCCAGCTTGGCTGTCTTTGGTAAGCAATACAAGCAACCATATAAAGCCTATTAATGGAATTAAAATAATGAGATACATCCATCCGCTTTTTCCAACATCATGTAATCTTCTAACGACGGCGCCTAAAGCAGGTAAAAAATGCAGGGCGGCTGTGATCGTGTAGATTATGCCATACCCTGAATCTAAGGTTTGTCCCATAAACTCAGTTTCAAAATTTAGTCCCGCTACATTGTCTAAAATCATAGCAACTATTAAAATTAAAGAATAAAACAATACAAACATCCAATATTCCTTTCTTCTAGCACGACCACTAAATGTCGCATATTGTTTCATTACTTTCAAATACCATTCCATATTTTAAATTATTAAATTAATATTACTTTCAAATTTAACTTTTATTTTGCAACAAAAAAAATAATTTTAATCATCAGCAATTGAAGCGAAGATGAATAAAGCGGAAAGTAAGAATCCTTTTTTTTAAGCATTAAATTGTATTATAATACAAATATATAAAAAAATGTTAGCCTAGGACAATCTATATAAAGAAAAGGGCTAAAAGCGAAAAGAACAGAAATGTCTGTCAAATGTCTGTCAGTTTTTAGTAAATTTGGACTGTTCTTAAGTATTTAAAATTAAGTGAAGCATCAATCTCTAAGAAGATAATCAAAAAAAGGGGATGTAGCTCAGTTGGCTAGAGCGCTTGACTGGCAGTCAAGAGGTCGTCGGTTCGAATCCGATCTTCTCCACTAGTGTCA
>JABAZA010000054.1:2513-3416 GCA_018608725.1 Flavobacteriaceae bacterium | reverse complement strand
GTATAGTGCATAGCACCCTACGGGATGCTACGACACCATACACGGAACGTTGTGCCTAATTAAAACAAACCAATGAACATATTTAAAATCATATTATTATTTTCACTTCTAACAACTATTTCTTGTAAAAGTCAAGATTTTGAAAAAGTGATTTTAAAAAGTCCTGACACCTCAAACTTATACACTAATGATGGAGAAAGTACAGAACTCTATTACCTAAAACTTATTCCTAAAGGAGTAATAAAGGGTGCAATTGTAATTTTGCCTTCTGGAGGGGAAACGACTCAAGATTTAGTAAAACAGATATCTATCCCAAAACTTGCTTTTGACAAAGGAATAGCAACAATTGTTCCTGCCATAAATTGGGGAACTGAAGACAGAAACGTTGAGATACAGACTTTGAATACAATATTCAAGGAAATTGTCAAAGAACACAATATACCCAAAGAGAATTTTATACTCGGAGGACTATCAAACGGAGGAATGATTTCCTTTGCTTATACACAGCAGTCTGTAAAAGACAAAAATAAAACCTATCTAAAACCTAAAGGAGTTTTTGGACTTGATGTACCTTTGGATAAAGCACACTTTTATGAATATTGTGAAAGAGAAATTAAAAGGGATTTTTCAGAACTCGGAGTTGGAGAAGCGAGATGGATTATGAATAATTATAATGAGATTTATGGCGGTTCACCAAAAGAATTTCCTGAAAAATATATTGAAGCATCTATTTATTCAAATGGAATAAAAAATGGAGGAAACGCAGAGTACTTAAAAGACATTCCAATTAGAATGTACACAGATTTAGATGTTAACTGGTTAATGAATGAAAGACGGAGAGACCTTTATGATTGGAATGGAACTGATATTGTTGCAATGATAAACGATTTAAAACTTATGGGA
>JABAZA010000054.1:0-2503 GCA_018608725.1 Flavobacteriaceae bacterium | reverse complement strand
AATGTTATCATTACAATGGGGAAAGGAATTAAATTAGACGGAACAAAACACCCACATTCTTGGAGTATTATGGATAATCAGGACTGTTTTGATTGGATAGAGAAATTAATTAAAAATAACTAGGCACAACACCGTATAAAATTAATTGCTAGTTTTAGCCTATTTACGAAAGTCCTCGCGGACTTTCTATTCGGTTTTTATTTGCTAAATTAGGTGCTTAAACACGCAACTAATCTTATACCAAACGTTGTACATAATGCCGAAAAAACTGAATTACATATCGATTTTCATTCTGATTTTAATCAGTATTTCGTGCAAAAACGAAAAGAAAAACAACGGACTGAACTCAAGTACGGAATCGGAATTAGTAGCTGATTCTATAAACGCTTACAACGAATTAGCTAATCCAGACAAAAAAGAAACCTTTACAATTTCGGAATATAATACCGACAATCCAGAAATAGAAAACATAAAACGTCCTGAAAAAACAATCATACGGAATTTAGCAATTGACACGACCCAAGCGTTCGGAATTTGGACTCAAGACCCAAACAGACCTCACGCTGATTTTTGGTTAACTGCAAAGGATTTCCTGGTTGCTGACTACGATGGCGATGGACATATGCCGTACATTTTGGACGGAAATAAAATCACGATATTTTATAATGACTTTGTTCAAAAAGGAACAATAATTTCAACAGAAAATGACACGCTAAAAATTAAATGGGCTGACTTTGACGTTGAAACCAAATATGTGAAATTTGAAAATTAAAAAGCACTATGTACAACAACGGCTATAGTTCATTGCGGCGGAATTTCCTCTCGGAAATTCCTGCGTGTTTGCTAACTTTGGTTTACGGCGGAATAGTTCTGCCGAACCATTCCGCAACGAAACCATAGCCAAGACCGTCAGACTGCGCAAAAACACATCATTTAACAGTTCTTTTTTTGTGAATAATAGTTGTTTTTTGTATCTTGTAGACACCTCAAAATCAACACCTATGCATCATATCGATCAAGAAATTGATAGATTCCAACTTTCCATGATGGATTTAGAATCTATGGTAGATCAAAACTCTTATGCGCGTTTGGTAGATCTGTTTGTCCAAAGTCTTCCTCTTGAACAATTTGGGTTTACACATACCACTCATGAAACCACGGGTCGACCCCCTTATCATCCTTCTGTGCTGCTCAAACTTTATATGTATGGCTATCGCCATGGCATCCGATCCTCTAACAAACTACACCAAGCGTGTTTGGTCAATGTTGAAGTCTGGTGGCTGCTCAAAGGGCTCAAACCGAGTCCGCGTACCATTTGTTATTTTAGAAAAAATAATGCCAAAGCCTTCAAAAAAGCGTTTCAACATTTTGTGCTTCTTCTCAAAGAATGGAAACTCATTGATGGACAAACCATTGCCATTGACTCTTTTAAAATCAGAGCGCAAAATAGTCTGAAAAATAACTTTAACCAAAAGAAAATTGATCGACATATTGCGTACATCAATACCAAAATCAAGACCTATGAGCAACAGTTAGAAGCGACAGAATTACCTGAAGAGGATTCCTGTGAAATCAAGAATAAAATTAAGTATCAAAACCAAAAGAAACAAAACTATAAGGCTTTAGAAAAACAGCTCAAAGATAGTGGTCAAAGACAGATGAGCACTACTGACCCTGATGCAAGGTCGGTTATTCTGCATCGTAATATTGTAAACGTTGGCTATAACATACAAGCAGGATCCGACAGCAAGCACAAGCTGTTCACCAATGCACAAACAGGGCATGTAAACGATACGCATGCCTTAGCAGATATGGCGCTTGAGGTTAAAGAATTATTAGCAGTTCCGTCTATGAACACCCTAACCGACAAAGGGTATACCACAGGCGCGGAGATTGCCAAATGCAGTGAAAATGGCATTACGACCTTTTCGTCTCCTAAAGAACACTCCAGTCAGAAAAATGGCTTGTTTGATATGCAAATTTTTGACTACAACTCAATAGAAGATACTTATACTTGCCCTGCTGGTGAAGTGCTGGTGACCAATGGAAAATGGTATCACAAAAACAACCATCTCGTAAAACATTTCAAAACCAAAGCCTGCAAAGGCTGCCTGTTAAGAGCGCAATGCACCAAAAATAAAAATGGACGCTTTATTGAACGTAACTTTTATCAAAACCACCTAGAGGAAAACAAAGCAAGAGTCGATGCCAATCCAGAGTATTACAGACAACGACAGCAAGTTACAGAACATCCGTTTGGAACCCTGAAAAGGCAGTGGCATTTTACACATACCTTGGTTAAAGGGAAACAAAATGTACTCTCTGAAGTCTATCTTAATTTTAGTGCCTATAATCTCTTGCGCTGTGTTCAGATTTTAGGAGTGAAATCCTTGAAAAACAAGCTGAAAATGCTTGTCTTTGAGTTTCGATCTCAAATAAAGGCTTTTGTAGTCGATTTAAAGGACTATTTTGAAAGAGAAATTATGCAATTACAGTACTTTTT
>JABAZA010000072.1 GCA_018608725.1 Flavobacteriaceae bacterium | reverse complement strand
TGTTTTTATAATTTAATTAATTATTTCGAAAGTAAATTCACCCTAACTGCCTTACAATTCTTAATTGTGTGGGATATGAAACTTTCTATCGGAATCCTTCCAATACGGCATTCAATAAAACTAAAATCTAAAACTTCGGTTAAACTCGTTTTTGAAGAATTAGACTTGGGGTCATAATCAAAGGTTAAACATAAACTTATTTTTTAGTAATAAAAACAAATTGTCCATTTATTTTTGTAAATAATTGACAGTGTTTATGTTATGACAAAAAATATTAAACAAGACTATAGTAAAATTCAATAAAATCGTCTTTTTTTTTGTAGCAGTGGTTTTGGAGTTGTTTTCAAATCTGTTTTTTTTAGCAAGAAATTAATAAAACTTAACTATTTAGTTGATATGTTTGTAATATGATAGAAGAACAGGTCATTCTTGTGAATGAGCAAGACCAACAAATTGGCACCATGCCCAAAATGGAGGCGCATGAAAAGGCGGTGTTACACCGTGCCTTTTCAGTGTTTATATTCAATTCCAAGAATGAATTGATGTTACAACAACGGGCGGCTCACAAATACCATTCGCCTTTGTTGTGGACCAATACCTGTTGTTCGCACCAACGTGTGGGCGAATCCAATTTAGAGGCTGGCAGTCGGCGTTTACAAGAAGAAATGGGCTTTGTAACCCCACTCAAAGAAACGACCTGGTTTATTTATAAAGCCCCTTTTGACAATGGACTTACCGAACACGAATTGGACCATATAATGGTGGGCCATTACGAAGCAGACCCCGTGATCAACCCCGATGAGGTGGAAGCTTGGAAATGGATGCCTTTAGAAGCGGTCAAAGCCGATATCAAGCGCCAACCTGCCCTATACACCGAATGGTTTAAAATCATATTTGAAAAATTTTACGAACATATAAACACTACCCATGAGAGTCACCGTCAGTAGAAAAGCACATTTTAATTCCGCCCACAGGCTGTACCGTCCCGATTGGAGTTTTGAAAAAAACGATGCCATTTTTGGGAAATGTAACAACCCCAATTACCACGGGCATAACTATGACCTCACCGTGAGTGTGACCGGAGAAATTGATCCTGAAACAGGTTTTGTCATGGACGTTAAAATTCTGAAAGATTTTATCAAATCGGAAGTGGAAGATGCGTTTGATCATAAAAATTTAAACTTAGACGTGCCTGAATTTAAAGACTTAAATCCCACGGCTGAAAACATTGTGGTGGTTATTTACGATAAATTAAAAAAGGTACTAGACGCAGATTTAGATTTGGAAGTAACTCTCTATGAAACAGCTCGTAATTTTGTAACTTATTCTGGAACGTAACTCTTATGGACGCTCTTTATCCGTTGAAATTTCAACCCATCCTCAAAGATAAAATTTGGGGCGGTCAGAAATTACATCAGATTTTACACAAACCTACCACCTCCAAAAATGCTGGCGAAAGCTGGGAAATTAGCGACGTGGAAGGCGATACGTCCGTAGTCGCTAATGGGGCCTTACAAGGCAGCTCCCTAAACTATCTTTTAGAAACCCATACCTCTGACTTGTTAGGAGAAAAGAACTTTCGGCAGTTTGGGACCAAATTTCCGTTGCTCATTAAGTTTATCGATGCCAAAGAAGATTTGTCGGTACAGCTGCATCCCAACGATCAGCTCGCCAAAGCACGCCACAACAGTTTTGGAAAAACCGAAATGTGGTATGTGGTTCAAGCCGATCCAGAATCCAACCTTATCGTTGGATTTAATCAAGAGATGACTCAAGAGTTGTATCTAAAACATTTAGAAGATAAAACACTGCAAAGCATTTTAAATTTTGATACCGTTAAAGCAGGGGATGCCTATTTTATTGAAGTGGGAAGAATTCATGCCATTGGAGCAGGAGTGCTGTTAGCCGAAATCCAGCAAACCAGTGATATCACTTACCGTGTTTATGATTGGGATCGTGTGGATTCAGAAGGGAATGAACGCGAGCTACATAATGACATCGCACTAGAAGCATTTGACTTTGATATGCCCGATAATTTTAGAGTGAACTATACGAAGGATTCTGATAGCCCAACAGAACTGGTCAGTTGTCCGTATTTTACAACCAATGTTTTCAAAGTAAATGACACTATTTTAAAAGAAAATACGCACGATTCTTTTATGATTTATATGTGTGTCGAAGGAAAAGCGCAAATAGAAGTGGATGGAAACCAAACTGAAATTTCAATGGGAGAGACGGTTTTGATTCCCGCTTGTATCAAACGGTTTTCTATTTCTGCAAATCATGCAAAACTTTTAGAAGTTTATGTTTAAAATTACGTAGTTTTGCAAAAACAAAAATTAAAATAATGGCTAACGTTAGAAATTTAAAGAAGGATATCAATTATGTATTAGGAGATATCATTGAAGCAGTATATATTTGGGAATATGCCAATACCGATAAAGACACTAAGAAAAGTGAAGCGATAATTGACGAGGCTATTTTGGCTTTTGATGAATTAATTGCGAAGGTAAACGCCAAAGGGGTTGAAAACCAAAAAGCACATTTCAAAGGAATCGCTAAAGATCTAGAAGCAAAAGGAACGGCTTTAATCGAAAAGATTAACAAGCTCTAAATTACTCAGACTTTATAGTTTTAATATATTCCTCCAGAATAATTCCATACTTGGAATTGGCAATTTTTGGAGGCAATACCTTGTTTATAGTATCCAAGTATTTCACATTGGCATCATAAATTTCAGACACCGCTACAAAAGGTGCGACTTCACTGTCTTTGTTATTAAGCGCAAAATTGATGCTATACAAATAACTGCGTTGTACTATTTTATTTATTTTAACTTGAAGTGAATCGCTGCGTTCTAAGTTGCCATCTTTTTGAGCGTTTAATTGAGCTTCAATCAGTTCGAGTTTTTGATTCTTAAAACGTTCAATGTTTTTATAATAGGATTCCAGTAGTTTTTGTTGATCACTTCCTTCTATTTGAGCGTCATACTTGAACCGCTTTAAAGTTGTGTTTATTGTTGTGTGGCCTTGATCTGCAAAAAATGAGATGCGTTCGGCATCGAGTTCTTTGGATAAACTTAAAAATAGAACCTCCGCTTCGTCTAAATCACAACCCAATTGAAAATCGGTTGTGCTTGTCATTTCCAAAGAATCTAAGGTTGTAAAGCCCTCGTCTTTCACATGCTGAAGGTAAAGCGTTCCTTTTTGAAGGCCTTTTATATTCCCACTAACAGTGGTGTTTTTAGAGGGTTGTGTGCAAGACATGATTAGAATTGCAAGGAAAAGGGATAAGCGGTTGGTCATGATTGATTTTTAGACTCAAATATAATTATTTCTAAGCAGTTGTAGCTGCTAATTCCATCAGGATTGTACAGGCAATGGCAGCAATTGTTCCAATGGCATATCCAAAGACGGCTAAAATGACTCCAACACTTGCTAAAGAGGGGTGAAAAGCAGAAGCCACAATAGGGGCAGAAGCGGCACCTCCTACATTGGCTTGACTGCCAACAGCCAAAAAGAAATAGGGGGCTCGAATCAATTTAGCCACCAAAATTAATAACAAGGCATGAATGCTCATCCAAACCACTCCAATTGCAATTAATCCTGTGTTGTCAAAAATGAGGGTTAAATCCATTTTCATTCCGATACTTGCCACTAAGATGTATATAAACACACTTCCAAATTTACTAGCACCTGCTCCTTCATAATTTTTAGCTTTTGTAAAGGAAAGTCCCACAGCGATGAGTGTTGCAATACTAATCATCCAAAAGAAAGAAGATCCTAAAAAGGTAAAGATGTTTCTAGAGGTTTCAGATTCAATGGACGCTACAAATTCACTAAAAAATGGTGCGAGATAACCAGAGGCTAAATGCGCAATACTAACGGCTCCAAAAGCAATTCCAATCATGATCATAATATCGGCGAGTGTTGGGGTGCGTTTGACACTTTCTGTAAAGGTTGATACTTTGTCTTTTAGTGTTTCGATAGCGCTGGTATCGGCTCTTAACCAATTGTTGATGCGGTCTGATTTCCCAATTCCAATTAGCAGGAGTGCCATCCAAATATTAGCCACTACAATGTCCACAAACACCATGCCTCCATATAGTTTTTGATTGTATCCATAAATTTCAAGCATGGCAGTTTGGTTGGCACCACCACCAATCCAGCTTCCGGCCAAGGTCGAAAGTCCTCTCCAAACAGCATCGGGTCCAACGCCTCCCACGGTTTCTGGAGATACTAAAGAAATCAATAAAATGGCAATAGGCCCTCCAATGACAATGCCTAAGGTTCCTGTGAAAAACATAATTAATGCTTTCCACCCTAGGTTGACAACTCCTTTTAAGTCAATGCTTAGGGTCATCAAAACCAAAGCTGCCGGCAATAGAAAACGACTGGCTACATAATACAAGCTACTGCTGTGTTGGGTTAGTTCGCCACTAGGGGTGAGGGTTTCCCATTCTGGAGCAATCCAACCCAACGTTGTAAATAAAGCTGGAATCATATAGGCCATAAACAGTCCTGGAACAATTTTATAAAATTTGTACCAAAAGCCTGTTGGACGGGATTCTGTGTAAAAGATCAGAGCAATAGCCGACATGAGGAGTCCAAAAACAATGGTGTCGTCTGTGAATAATGGCGTGGTATCAATCATAATTTTTTAGTTTCTGTGATTCAAATATATATAAAATAACTTTTGGCACGGATTTTGGATATATATGAAATGTATTACGTAATCTTAAGTAATATATTTTGGTTGGTTAGTGATTAAAAGCATCATTTTTTAAAATGATGCTTTTTTCATCTGTCTTAATATTTTGATTCTAGCGAGTTGTTAAAATTTAGAGCATACCCAATCCGTTATGTGAAAGTTAAGTTAAATAATAATCGATACACATTTTTGGCATGGAAGTTGAAATCTAAGTAAATATATTATTTTGTTAGTAATATTTTGGTTGGTTAGTTAGTTAAAAGCATCATTCTTCAATGGTGCTTTTATATTTTTTAATAAACCGAACAATGCTTGTAATGACTTCGGGTACAATCGGATGTTGCAATTCATTGTATGATTTTGTGTTAACCAAATCATCAGCATTAATTTCAAATAACAGGTGATTCATGTTTTCTATAATGACGAGTTCTGCATCTGCTTTGCGCTCTTTTAAGAGCTGTGCTTCTTTTGTACTTACTTGTAAATCTTTTGTGCCGTTAATGATGAGTACAGGGATTTCTAAATTTTCAATAAGTTCTTGTGGGTTGTACTGCATCCAGTTACTCATAAAGGGTTGAATATCTAAATTAAATATGGATGCCAAGGCGGGAGGGAATTCCGTAGTGGTTTTTCCACTTTTTAAGATCTCCAACACACGCTTGCTGTCTTCGGTAAAAAACGGGGCTGTTTTGGTAATTTGTTCTAAAATAACTTGATCAATAGGATTTCCAGCACCTGCTAAGGAAATAAAACCATCCACTTCTGCTTCGGCGGCTAAAAGTCCCACTAAACTCCCTTGACTGTGTCCTGCAATTATAATTGAGGAATAGGAGGGTTTGAAATGGGTGACCACAGATTTAGCATCGTTTACAAAATCATCAAAACGGATGTTTTTATCAAAAGTTCTTGTTTTGAGTTGTTTTACAACCCGTTTGTCGTATCTGAAAGTTGCGACCCCATTTTTAGTGAGTTCTTCAGCTAATTTCTTTAACATGTCATTTTTCATAAAAGACTGATTCCCATCCCGATCGGTAGGGCCTGAGCCCGCAATTAGAATCACTAGCGGTGGATTTTCTATGGACTCCGGAATTAACAGAGTGCCATCAACATAGCGATTGATAGTAATTTCAGTAGAAGAAAAATTTTGAGCTTCAGTAAAAATTGTCATGCCTATTAAAAGGCAAATTAAAGAGAGAATTTGTTTGTTTATAGGTGTCATTTAAGGAGTCTAAAAGTTAAGTTAATGCGTTTACCAATGGGTTTTTTAGTTTTTGGTATTTGGTGCAACCAGTGGTGTTGTGTTGCATCTTTCATAAGCAATAAACTACCATTTTGTAAATTTAGTTTATGTTTTAATGTTTTTATTTTTTTATGCTTCAAATGAAAAAACCGTTCGGCACCCAAACTCAAAGAAGCGATTACGGGATTTAGTCCAAGCTCTTTTTCATCATCTGCATGCCAACCATTGCTGTCTTGACCATCGCGGTATAAATTTAATAAACAGGATGAGAATTGTGTTTCACACGCCATTTCAATTTTTGTTTTTATAGCGTTTAAAAGCGGAGAAAAGGGGTGAGGGGTCATTGAAATATTGGAATATCCATACTTCTTTTGGTTGTTAGCAAAAAAAGCAGTCAAACGCGGTTGCTTATAAATTTTCCCATAAACTCTGATGTCTTCTTCGATCCACGGGGTGTTTTGATACAACTCGTCAAATAGAGTATTTGCTTCCTCAAAACTAAAAAACTGCGGATGGTATTCAATTGTAGCGTCTTGAAGCGGAAGTTTTATAATTTTGGATGTATCAAATAATGACATGCTCATAGTTTGCTCTAAAATTAATCTAAGTTTTTATTTCAGAGCCTAAATTTCATTATTTTTTGAGTTTAAAGCAAAAAAAGAGGTCCTCTAAAAGGATTTGCTTTGTCAATCTAAATTTACTTCAGATTCTAAAACAAAATGAATTTCAGTGAATTGAGATTCTGATATGGGTTCAGAATGACAGAAATTCTACTTTTTAGACGACCTCTTTTTACAAAAATATTATAAAGAGATTTATTTTATCATATCATAGCTACGGTTGATAAAATTGGTCAACGCTTCTCCTTTGAGAAGTCCTTGAGACAATTGTGCCAAATCCAAGCTTTGCGAGATTAAACGTTCTTGTTTTTTCTTTGTTTTAGTGTTTAATATTTGACTTACCAATTCGGAGTTGGTGTTTACAATAAGGTTGTGCATCTCAGGCATATTCCCCATTCCAAACATACCGCCACCGCCACCGGTTTGTTGCATTTCTTTCATTCGACGCATAAACTCTGGTTGCGTAATCATAAAAGGTGCTGAACTACTGTCCATTGCTTCTAATTGAACCATAAATTTTTCTGAAGGAACAACTTCTTTCAAAATAGTTTCAAGGGTTGTTTTGTCTTCATCGCTCAGTTTTGAAATTGTGGTGTCCTCCTTTTTAATCAAATTATCAACGTGGTCAGCATCAACACGTACAAACGATGTGTTTTCTTTTTCACTTTCTAATTTCTGAATTAAATGAGATACAATAGGAGAGTCTAATAGCAATACTTCATAGCCTTTTGTTTTTGCAGCTTCAATATAACTGTGCTGTGCCTCTTTATCAGACGCATACAAAATGACTAGCTTATCGTCCTTGTCTGTTTGATTCGCTTTGATTTTATTGTAAAGCTCATCATAGGTGTAATAAGTCCCATCAACTGAAGGATAGAGTGCAAACGCGTTTGATTTTTCAAAGAATTTATCTTCGGAGAGCATTCCGTATTCTATTACAATTTTGATGTCATTCCATTTCGCTTCAAAATCAGCTCTATTAGAGTTGAATAGAGATTTCATTTTATCGGCTACTTTTTTAGTAATGTAAGAGGATATTTTTTTAACTGCTCCATCTGCTTGAAGGTATGAACGAGAAACATTTAAAGGGATATCTGGAGAATCTATGACTCCTCTCAACATTGTCAAAAACTCAGGAACAATACCTTCAACATTATCTGTTACAAACACTTGGTTTTGATACAATTGGATTTTATCCTTTTGTATATTTATATCATTGCCTAATTTTGGGAAGTATAAAATACCTGTTAAGTTGAAAGGATAATCGACATTTAAATGAATGTTAAATAAAGGGTCTTCAAACTGCATTGGATACAGTTCACGGTAAAATCCTTTATAGTCGGCCTCTTCTAATTCAGTAGGCTGTTTTGTCCAGGCAGGCGTTGGATTGTTAATAATATTATCAACCGTAATCTTACGCTGAGGTTCAGTTGTTTCTTTACCGTCTTTGTCTTTGGTTGTTTTTGGTTCATGCGAAGGATCATTTTCTTCTTTGGTTCCAAATTTGATTGGAATTGGCATGAACTTGTTGTATTTATTTAAAAGAGAAGTAATACGACTTTCTTCAAGGAATTCGGTAGAGTCTTCAGCAATATGTAAAATAATTTCTGTGCCTCTTTCTGTTTTATCAGAAGCTTCAAGTGTGTATTGTGGACTGCCATCACATGTCCAATGTGCAGCAGGTTCATCTTTATAAGACTTGGTGATAATTTCCACTTTTTCAGCGACCATAAAGGCAGAGTAGAATCCCAATCCAAAATGACCGATAATTCCAGCATCATCAACCTTGTCTTTATATTTGTCTAAAAATTCTTCAGCACCAGAAAAAGCAACTTCGTTAATGTATTTCTGAACTTCATCTGAAGTCATCCCTAATCCTTGATCAATAATATGAAGTTTTTTTCCTTCTTTATCGATTTTAATTTCGATTTTAGGGGTTCCGTACTCTACACTCACTTCGCCAATGTTGGTTAAGTGTTTTAGTTTTAGAGTGGCATCTGTGGCATTACTCACTAATTCACGTAAAAATATTTCGTGATCGCTATAGAGGAATTTTTTTATCAGTGGAAAAATATTTTCTACAGATACATTAATCGTTCCTTTTGACATAATTATGTTGATTTTTAAGTTATTTATAAATCTATAGTCAAAAAAAATACCAAATATTAAAAAGTGACAAACTGACATTTTAGTTTATATTTGTTACACCATTTACGTTATCTTATACTATGTACAACTCAAAAATTATAGGTTTAGGCCATTATGTGCCAGAAAATATTGTTACTAATGACGATTTGTCTAAGATTATGGACACTTCCGACGAATGGATTCAAGAACGTACGGGAATTAAAGAGCGTCGTTGGGCACTAGCTGGTGATGGTCAATCGACTTTTACAATGGGTTTGGAAGCTGCCAAAAAGGCGATTTCAAATTCTGGAATTGAAAAAGAAGACATTGATCTTATCGTTTTTGCTACTCTAAGTCCAGATTATTACTTTCCTGGTCCAGGAGTGCAAATTCAGGAAGCTTTAGAAATTAATACGGTGGCTGCTTTGGATATTAGAGCTCAATGCTCAGGATTTGTGTATTCGATTTCTGTGGCGGATCAATTTATAAAAACTGGGATGTACAAAAATATTCTTGTAATTGGAAGTGAACTCCAGTCGCATGGGATTGATAAATCGACTCGTGGTCGTAGCATTTCGGTTATATTTGGAGATGGTGCTGGTGCCGCAATATTGACTCGTGAAGAAGATTTATCAAAAGGGATTCTATCCACACATATACATTCTGAAGGAAAACATGCCCTCGAACTTGCAACGGAGGCACCAGGCATGGGAACGCGTTGGGTGACAGATATTATTAAAGATAATGACCCCAATGATTTTAGCTACCGTCCTTATATGAACGGACAATTTGTTTTTAAACATGCTGTCAAACGCTTTAGTGAAGTGATCAATGAAGGATTGCAAAAAAACAATTTAGATGTGTCTGATATTGATATGTTAATTCCTCACCAAGCAAACTTACGCATCTCTCAATTCATTCAAAAACGGTTTGGACTGTCGGACGATCAAGTTTATAATAACATTCAAAAATACGGTAATACTACCGCAGCTTCCATTCCAATTGCTTTATCTGAAGCCCATCAACAAGGAAATATTAAAGAAGGTGATACGGTTGTTTTAGCGGCTTTTGGAAGTGGTTTTACTTGGGGAAGTGTGATTATTAAATGGTAGTTTAGAATTACATAAATCCGCCTCCAGTTTTTTCATTATCCTCTCTTTTTTTACGAGACTTTGCATTGTATTTTGTACTCCCAAACCGGTATGTGACTCCTAGGTAAATAGTGTTGCTTTCCCAGTTAAACTCACCTTCTTGTACATAAGGACTCGAGCCGTCAAATCGAAACTTCATGGTGTTAAAAATATCATTGTAATTTAGACTAAGGCTTCCTTTGCCTTCATCAAAACTAACTCGAGAACCGATATTGACAAAATACATAGGTTTTTCATTAAACTGCAAATTTGAGTTTCGACCTCTGTAAAAACCAAATGCGGTGAGGTTTACTTTGTTGCTCACTTTGAAACTGTTATAAAGTCTAAAATTCCATGCGGTATTATCAACCGAATTTGTTTCCGTAATGATGTCTTCTAATACGGCAGTTTCTATGGGCGCATTAAGACGCTCTGCAATCCCTTCAAGAGTTTGAGAGTATAAATCAAAACCACCGTTTAAACTCCACCATTTTGTGAGCTTGTAACTGCTAGATAATTCGATACCATAAGCGGTTGTATCATCAAAATTATCGTGGGTTAATATTAATCGTCCCGAATTTATATCCGAACGATCTACAAACAGCGCTCGATTAATTTCATTTGAAATTTTTCTAAAATAAGTTCCAAAAGTCATACTTCCACCTTTTAAATTTCGAGTGTAATTAAATTCAATCGAATTGGTGAATTGAGGTTCAAGCTCGATGTTACCGTAAGAAGATACTAAGGGGGTACTCCATTCTTTTATAGGGTTTATTTGACCAATTCCAGGGCGATCCACACGTCTGCTATAATTGAGTTGGAAGGCGTTTTTGTCTGTGGGTGCATAGGTAATAAAGGCGGAAGGGTATAATTCAAAATATTCGTTTGAAAAAGCTGTGTTTGTAATGGTATTCAATGGTTGACTTGTTTGTACTTCTAAGGCGGTTACGACTACATTTTCTAATCGGAGCCCTAGTTGATACGACCATTTATCAAGCTTGGTGTTGTAGTTTCCATACAAGGAATAAATATCCCGTGAATAATCAAAATCGGAGTCGGGAGTAGGAACGAGTGTACCAGAGAGGTTATACGAGTCTCCAGTAGAAGCATAGTTTACTAATGAACTGAAGAGGTTTGCTTGTAAGCCCAATTCTATTTTTGAATTTTCTTTAATTGGATTCGCATAGTCAAGGTTTACAGTGGTTCGTTTGCGATCCGTTTTGTTGAAATCTAAGTAATCAGAACTGTTGCCTACGGGATATGAAAAGTCTGCAATGTTATTACTGTCAAAAGTATTATGATCTATTTCTAACTCTATATTGTGACCGTTGTCATCAAAATTAATTTTATAATCAAAATTATATTGACTTGTAGAATTATCGCCATCAACGAGTAATAATTGGGTTTCATTGAAGGAATCATCGTCTAGGTAAATCGCATTCGATTCTCCATCGTTTTTGGCGTAAGTTTTGTTTTGACTTGTAAAAACAGACAGTGTGTGTTTATCGTTAATATAATAATCGACACCAAATTTTAATAAATGATTTTTATTATCGTCATTGAATTTAAATAATTGCTTGGAATTATTTTCAGTTCTTTGTATGATGCCATGGTTTTTATTTTCAGAAATGTTATTGCTGTAATTCGCATACACATTGAATTTTCCGTTACGGTAATTCGTGTTTAAGGCACTATTAAATTTAGCAGTTCTTTCGTAAGCAAGTCCCAAACTAAAGTTGCCATTAAATCCAAGCATGGTATTTTTATGTAAGATAATATTGATTAGCCCACTCATCCCTTCGGGGTTGTACTTGGCTGAGGGATTCGTAATTAATTCGATAGATTTAATAGCGGTAGAAGGAATTTGTTTTAACAATTGCGCAGTCGGAATATTTGATAGTTTTCCATCAACCATGACTCTTACATTTGAGTTTCCTCTCAGGCTAATTTCTCCTGTTTGGGTATCTACATTAACAGAAGGAATTCCAATCATGAGTTCAGAGGCGGTTCCACTTGCTGCCAAGTCTTTTCCTATTGTAATAACTTTACGATCTACTTTCTGCTGAATGCTAGTCGTTTCAGCGATGACTGTGACTTCGTCTAAACTAGAGCTGTCTTCTTCTAGAATGAGGGTGCCTAAATCGATTTTACGCGTCTCTTTATCAAAGATCAGTTCGCGGTCTAAGGTTTTGTATCCTATATATTGAACGGAGACTAAAATTTTATTTTCTTTAATATTTGTGATTTTAAAATAGCCATTTTGCTCTGTAATTGCGCCAGTGATGATGTCTCCAGACTCGGATTTAACAATGATATTGACATAGGGCAGGGCTGTATTGAGTTTCGAGTCTATCACACGACCACTTACTTCTCCACCATCTATAGGTGCGATAGCATAAAGTACTGGATTTAAAAACAGGAACGTAGTGAATAATACTGCGATTTTTTTCATTTCTTTGTCTATGATTTAGAGACCATATTGCATTAGACGAACTTAGTATAATATTGTTACTAAATATTTAAATTAACTCATATTTAACACGATGACACAAAAAAATACGCTGGTTTTTGGAGCTTCTTTAAACCCCAAACGCTATTCCAATATGGCGATGTGTCGCTTGTCTTCAAATGCTATTGAAGTGAAGGCTTTTGGTCTAAAAAATGGAATGGTTAGTGGCATAGAAATCGATACGGATTTACAGCCTTATCAAAATATTCATACCGTTACTTTATATGTGAATCCAAAACGTCAAGAGGCTTATTATGATTATATTATAAGTTTAAAACCAAATCGAGTTCTTTTTAATCCAGGTACTGAAAATCCTGAATTTTATAAGCTTTTAGATCAAGCTTCAATTCGTTATGAAATTGCCTGTACTTTGGTGTTACTTTCGACGAATCAGTATTAAACCCAAAAAAGTGAAGAGCCCATTAAGAGGGAGGAGTTCGTAGCCAATAACATAACCGCCTATATAATTGGCGGGTATAGATCCAAGTATAAATACAAGTGTAACCGAAACCAAAGCGACCATCCAGACGTAGCGATCTTTGATTTTATAATTTGTAAATATTCCAAAAGCAAACAATCCTAAAAGTGGCCCGTAGGTATATCCTGCCACGGTCAACAGACTGTTAATTACATTTGAGTTTAGAATGTATTTAAAAGCGATGATAACCACCACTAAAAGGACACTCATTCCAATATGTGTTTTTTTACGAATGGATTTTTGCTGTTGTTCCGATTTGTCTTTTAGGTCCAAAATATCCACACAAAACGAGGTGGTTAAAGAAGTCAGTGCGCTATCAGCACTGCTGTAAGCAGCCGCGATTAACCCAAGAATAAATGTAATTCCTAGCGTAATGCCCAATCCGCTATTGAGAGCAATTTCTGGAAATAATAAATCTGTTTTAGGTTTGCCATCTAATAATGGAATTTCAATCGTATTTTGTTTGGCATAAATAAACAAAAGAGCTCCTAATAACAGAAATAAAAAGGTTACAAAAGTTAGTACAACACTAAAAGAAAGCATGTTTTTTTGAGCGTCCTTAAGGGATTTGCAAGTCAAGTTTTTTTGCATCATATCCTGATCCAATCCCGTCATACAAATAGTGACAAATAACCCCCCAAAAAACGATTTTAGAAAGTGATTTTTATCTAAAATACTATCGGTTTTAAAAATGGTGCTATAAGATTTTAATTCGTCTGAGACTAGAAACTCCGTAAAACTCCACCCCAAGCTATCGGTAATAAAATAAATGGACAATACAACTGCAGTTATCATAAACAAGGTTTGAAGGGTATCCGTCCAAACAATGGTTTTAATTCCTCCTCTGAATGTGTAAATCCAAATCAATAAAATTGAAATGATCACAGTAATTTCGAAAGGAACATTCCATTCGCTAAATACAAATTGTTGCAATACAATGGCCACTAAATACAACCGGAATGCAGCGCCTGAAACTCTGGATATGAAAAAGAAAAAAGCACCTGTTTTATGGCTTACAACTCCAAACCTTTGAAAAAGATACTCGTAAATGGAGGTTAAATTTAATTTATAATATACAGGAAGCAGTACATAAGCAACTACGACATAGCCGACCATATATCCTAAAACAACCTGAAAATAACTAAATTGAGAGGCCTCAACCCACCCTGGAACTGATATAAAAGTAACGCCTGATAGCGATGCGCCAATCATTCCAAAAGCAACTAGGTACCAAGGCGATTGTTTGCCAGCGTTAAAAAAATCGACATTGGAGTCGTTTTTTCCTGTGAAGTAAGAAATGAGAATTAAAACTAAAAAATAGCCTATTAGGAGCGTTAAAATTAAAAGAGGACTCATACCTAATTTTTTTAATATATATTTACAAAAAAATCCAAATTATAACTTTATAATGAATAAATCAATCTTTATTTTAGGAACCTTCTTAATATCATTTTTATCTATTGAAGCTCAAGAGTATCTTGATATGATGAACTCAGATCAATACACAGTTTTAGAAGTTCAAAATGCTGCCAAAACCTATTTTGAAAACAGAGATAAAGGGAGAGGAACGGGTTATAAAAGTTATAAACGTTGGGAGTACAATGCTCTTCGCATGCAAGACGATGATGGACGTTTAAAGTCGCCTTCATTTTACTACAACGAATTAGAACGTTATAATTCTTACACAAATAATACAACGCAACAAAATCGAATGCGTAGGGTTGAAAATTGGGAACAATTAGGCCCTTATGAATGGAATCAAACGTCTGGTTGGAATCCAGGAGTGGGAAGAATAACGAGTATAGGAATTGATCCTAATAACGAGAATCACATGATTGTAGGTTCTCCAACTGGTGGAGTTTGGAAAACCACCGATGGTAGTGCGACCTGGACTGCATTGACAGATAATCTTTCTAATATTAACGTATACGCACTAACCATACACCCTACAAATTCTGATATCTATTTTTGGGGAAGTGATAGCGGAGTTATTTTTAAATCCACAGATGCGGGAGCGACTTGGAATTTATTAGCCGATACAGGAAATGGGAATGTAAATAAAATTCTAATCAATCCATCGAATACGAATCAACTATTTTGTTCAACAGAGTCTTCTGGAATTTTTCAATCTACAGATGATGGTGCCAATTGGGCGAAAATTCATTCCGAATCTGTTAGAGGCTATGATATAGAGTTTAAACCAGGAGATACCAATACAATATACGCGTCAGGGAATTCATTTTTTAAATCTGTGGATGGGGGAGCTTCTTTTGAAAAAATACAATCTGATAATTCATTAACGTCATGGACACAAGAATATGTTTCTGGATTTACAGATTGGATCAAAGCTTCTTCAAACCAAAATAATTCTATTGAACCTCGAAGCGGGAGTAGTATGGCACTTTTTTATCAACCAGATTTTTCAGAACCTATAACAAAACTAATTTCTCCACAATTAGATCTTAGTTCAAGTACGGCACCTGAATTAAAACTTTCTTATTCCAATGTCAATTGGGAAGGCGATATTGATGCGCTCAAAGTATTTTGTAAAACAGGAATTAATGAAGCTTGGGTAGAACTTGCACATTATACTGCTGAGATGGATTCATGGCAGGACGTTGTCATTAGTTTACCAAATCCAACAGCAGATTATTACATTGCACTGGAAGGAAAGTCATACTATGGTAGAGGCTTAACATTGGACGATGTATCCATCGAAGATTTCACAGGAGGTGTTATCTTTTCAGATAATTTTGATGGAGGGTCTAATACCAATAATTTCGATACAGGACCAAAAATGATTGGCGTTTCTGCGGATGATCCTGAAGTTGTGTATCTATTGGAAGCTAATGGTGGACTCTTTGGAGGATTTTATAAATCTACGGATAGCGGTGCTAATTTTATGAAATTAGACCACTCAGGAAAAAATTATTTTGGATACAGCTCAGATGCAGATGATGACAGAGGGCAAGCCCCTAGAGATATGGATATCATAGTCAACCCATCTGATGCAGAGGATGTTCATATTGCAGGGATTTTGTCGTGGCGTTCTACAAATGGTGGTACAGATTTTAACATTACTTCACAATGGGTGCCTCAAAATGCTGCTAATCAAGATATAGGCTATTGCCATGCCGATATTGATATCATGATCTATCACAACAATAAAATATATGTGGGAAGTGATGGTGGTATTTTTGTCGCTAATGACCCGCTGAATGTCAGTAGTAACTATTATACCGACTTAACTGATGGTTTGGGAATTCGTCAATTTTATAAAATAGGAATTAGCCAAACCGATCCAGTCATTGTTTCTGGGGGATCACAAGATAACGGAACTTCGGTTTACAGAGCCGATGGTATTTGGTATGATTGGTTAGGCGCCGATGGAATGGAAACCTTTATCGACCATTCAAATCCGAATACCATGTATGGAACCTCTCAAAATGGCAGTTTATATAAGTCTTTTGACCAGGGAGCTACTAGGTCTGGACTCCCTTCACCAGATGATAAATCAGGTAGTTGGGTGACTCCTTTTGAACAAGACCCGAATGATTTTAACACTATATATTCAGGGTATGATGAAATATATAAATCTACTAATGGAGGACAAGATTTGATCAATGGAGACCAAAGTTGGGTGTCTATTTCACAAAATTTTGGTTCCAATGCCAACCACCTAAAAATAGCACCATCTGATAGTAATACTTTGTATGCGGCCTATGGAGAGAATCTTTATATTACGACAAATGGAGGCTCTAACGGAGATTGGACGCAATTGGCAGGCTTTTCTGGATATATTAATTCGATTGCCATTCATCCTACAAATCCAAATAAAATAGCCATTGCGACAACTTCTTCAGATAAAGTCTATGTTTCAAGCGACGGTGGTCAAAATTGGAGTCTTGCAACGCATGATTTACCAAGTTTTAGTGCCTTGGCATTGGTGTGGGATACGACCTACGATGAAGATATTTTATACTTAGGGATGAATTATGGAATTTATTATCTTAGAGACAATGAAACAACATGGACTTCTTATAATACGGGACTACCAAATGTTCAAATTAGAGAACTTGAAATAAATACAGCCGATAATAAATTGTATGCTGCCACCTACGGACGTGGACTCTGGCGTGTTAACTTATTTGACCCTGAAGCTTTGGGCACGGATGATTTACAAATTTCAGATTTGATCTTGTCGCCAAATCCAACCACAGGAACGTTTAAATTGAATTGGAAACTAAACACTCTAGTCACTATAAAAATTTACGATACTCTTGGAAAGTTGGTTTTTTATGAAAAGAATAGAGATTTATCTCAAAACCCAGAGATAGATTTGCAAGTAAAACAAGGATTATATTTCTTAAAAGTGAATACATTAAGCCAGCAAGTCACCAAAAAACTAATTATAAACTAATTCCTTTTGCGATCGTTTATAGGGCTTTAAATTCATGGCATAAGTTCGTATAATTTTATCTAAATTTGTGTCATGGAATTTTCTTCTAAATTATTACAAAGTGCTGTGGACGAGGTTGCGCAATTACCTGGCATTGGTCGTCGCACCGCTTTGCGTTTGGTACTTCATTTGATGCGTCAGCCTGAGTCACAAACACTTCACTTGACAGAGGCCTTACAAAAGATGCGTCAAAACATTAACTTTTGTAAAAATTGCCATAATATTAGTGATTCAGAACTGTGTGAGATTTGTGTCAACACCAATCGCAACCAAGAAGTGGTGTGTGTAGTTGAAGATATCAGAGATGTAATGGCCATTGAAAGTACTGCGTCCCATAGAGGAGTTTACCATGTATTGGGTGGTAAAATATCTCCAATGGATGGGGTTGGACCTCACGATCTGAAAATTAATAGTTTAGTCGAAAAAGTCCGCTCAGGAACAATTAAAGAACTCATTTTTGCGTTAAGCTCAACGATGGAAGGGGATACCACGAATTTTTATATTTTCAAACAAATTCAAGATACAGAGGTTGTGATTTCTACCATCGCTCGCGGTATTTCGGTGGGAGACGAATTAGAATATGCCGACGAGGTAACGCTTGGGCGAAGCATCACCAATCGAATTCCGTTTGAACTTTCTCTTAAATCCTAATTTCTTTTGAAGCTATCGGTTGTCATTTTAAATTATAATGTTCGCTACTTTCTGGAGCTATGTCTGCAAAGTGTAGAAGCCGCTTTAAAAGAGATTCCCTCTGAGATTATTGTGATAGATAACAACTCTAAAGATGGAAGTTGTGCTATGGTGAAAGCCAAATTTCCATTAGTAACTATAATTGAAAACAACTCAAATGTAGGGTTTTCAAAAGCCAATAATCAAGCAGTTCGAGTCGCTAAAGGAGCGTATGTCTGTATTTTAAATCCAGATACAGTTGTTGCAGAAGACACTTTTGTTTCGATTCTCAACTTTGCAGAGAAACAAAAAAACTTAGGCATTATAGGCTGTCGATTAATTGATGGTTCTGGTGCGTATCTTCCAGAGAGCAAACGAAATATCCCACGTGTTAATATTGCGATTAAAAAAATAGTAGGAAATTCTAAGGGCTATTATGCCAATCATGTTAAGGAATTTGACACTGCAAAAGTAGAAATTTTAGTTGGTGCCTTTATGCTGTTAAAACGTTCCCTCTACAACTCTTTAGGCGGTTTTGATGAAGATTATTTTATGTACGGAGAAGATATCGACATGTCCTTTAAGTCACTTAAAAAAGGGTGTGACAACTATTATTTTGGAGACACATCCGTAATTCATTATAAAGGGGAAAGTACGCGAAGAAACTCAATTTATTTAAAGCGGTTTTATGGCGCTATGCAGATATTTTATAAAAAACATTTTAAATCCAATATTCTTTTTGATTTAGGTGTTTTTCTAGGAATTAAACTGATGATTTGGCTAAAACCATTGAAACCGCAACAAACTAAAACGATGTATAAACCTGTTTTAATTTCTACGAACCCAGACGCGAGACTCGTTAAAAAATTGAATCCAAAAATTATCACTTCTATAGATGAAATAGAATCGAATTCTGAATTGATTTTGGACGCATCGACTTTGACATTTAAATCGATCATTGACCAGATGCAAGCTTCTAAGTTGAAACAGTCTATTTTTAAAATTCAACCCAAAAAATGCGACTATATTCTTGGGAGTAATTCAGCCAACACTATCGGAGACGTAATACAATTCTAACTATTTCTTAATAATTCCATCTATTTTAGTTAATTTTGTGGTCTATATTAATTTACCTATTCGCATAAAACTATGGCAAAATTTGAACTTAAATTACCCAAAATGGGTGAGAGTGTAGCCGAAGCCACGCTAACCGCATGGCTTAAAGATGTTGGAGAGCGCATTGAAGCTGACGAAGCAGTTTTAGAAATTGCAACGGATAAGGTTGATAGTGAAGTGCCTAGCGAAGTTGAAGGAGTTTTAATTGAAAAATTATTTGAAGTCGATGCTATAATCGAAGTAGGACAAACGATCGCTATCATAGAAACAGAGTCTGATGTTTCTGATAGTTTCTCACAAACCCCAGAAGTGACTCTTAAAGCTGAACCCGAAGCAGCGGTTCAATTAGAAACTTCTATTGAAAAAGTTAAAGAAACCATAGCCGCGTCATCCCCAATTAGTTCTAATGGATCTCGTTTTTATTCACCATTGGTAAAAAATATTGCCAAAAAAGAAGGCATCTCTCAATCTGAATTAGATGCGATTCAGGGATCTGGTAAAGAAGGAAGAGTCACTAAAAATGATGTACTTTCATATCTATCAAATAAATCTCAAACTAATCCAGTTGGATCTGAAGCTCCACTCACACCCGCGAACCCTTTATCGCCTGGTGCGTCTATTTCTCCTAGTTCAGCAACAGTAAATCCTGTAATAAGTCAGGGAGAAGATGAAATTATTGAAATGTCTCGAATGGGTAAATTGGTATCTAAACACATGACCGATTCGATTCAGACTTCTGCACATGTGCAATCTTTTATTGAAGTAGATGTTACTAAAATATGGAATTGGAGACTCGGAATTAAAGAGGCTTTTAAAGCTCGAGAAGGTCAAAACATTACGTTTACCCCTATATTTTTGGAAGCCGTGGCACATGCGCTTACAGTACATCCAATGCTTAATATTTCCGTTCAAGACGGCAAAATAATAAAACGAAAAAACATCAATATCGGAATGGCTGCAGCCTTAGAAGATGGCAACTTAATTGTACCTGTGATCAAAAATGCAGATCAGTTAAATCTTATTGGGATGACCAAGCGCGTCAATGATTTAGCACATCGTGCGCGTACCAATAATCTCAAACCAGATGATATTCAAGATGGGACCTATACAGTGACTAATGTTGGTGGGTTTGGAAGTATTATGGGAACACCCATTATCAATCAGCCACAGGTTGGAATACTTGCCCTTGGCGCCATTCGAAAAGTACCCGCCGTTATTGAAACCAACGAAGGTGATTTTATAGGAATTAGACAACGCATGTTTTTGTCACACTCCTATGACCACAGAGTTGTCAACGGAGCTCTAGGAGGGCAATTCTTAAAAACAGTCAAAGAATATCTAGAAGCCTGGGACGAAAATAGAACACTATAATTATGCAATTAAACCTCAATAAACCCATCTGTTTTTTTGATTTAGAAACAACAGGGATCAATATTACTAAAGACCGAATTGTAGAAATTTCAATACTAAAGGTAAATCCTGACGGTTCTGAGGAAAAGAAAACGTGGTTAGTAAATCCAGAAATATCAATTCCTGAAGTCGTTGTAGCTGTACATGGTATTACCAATGAAAAAGTGGCAAACGAACCTACATTTAAAGAACTCGCAAAAGAAATTAATTCATGGATTAAAGATGCGGATTTAGGCGGTTTTAATTCCAATCGTTTTGATATTCCTTTATTAGCTGAAGAAATGCTTAGAGCAGGTGTTGATTTTGATATGAAAAACCGACAGTCCGTAGATGTGCAAACTATTTTTCATAAAATGGAACAACGCACATTAACCGCAGCATTTAAGTTTTATTGTGATAAAAGTCTAGAGGATGCACACAGTGCTGAAGCTGATACAATGGCGACTTATGAGGTGTTAAAAGCACAATTAGATCGTTATGATGATTTAGAGAATGATACAGCGTTTTTAGCCGACTTTAGCTCTCGAAAAAAAATTGCTGATTTCGCAGGGTTTATTGCCTATGATAAAGAAGGTGATGAGTGTTTTTCTTTTGGTAAACATAAGGGTAAAAAAGTAACAGAAATTCTCGAAAAAGAACCCGGATATTTTGGGTGGTTGCTTTCCGCAGACTTTCCACTTTACACCAAAAAAGTACTCACAGCGATTAAGTTGCGTGCATTCAATAATAAACTGCAATAAATGAAGCTTATTTGTATTGGGCGTAATTATGCGCAACACATTTCAGAACTCAAGAATGAAAAACCCACAGAACCGGTTTTATTTTTGAAGCCTGACACTGCAATTCTCTTAAAAAAACAACCCTTTTTTATCCCCGACTTTTCTGATGAGGTGCACCATGAGGTTGAAGTACTTGTAAAAATAAACCGAGTAGGAAAACACATCGATGTAAAATTTGCTCATAAATATTACGATGAAATCGGATTAGGAATTGATTTTACCGCGCGTGAGCTTCAACAGAAACTCAAAGAAAAAGGGTTGCCCTGGGAAAAAGCAAAAGCTTTTGACGGCTCTGCAGTTGTTGGAAAATGGGTCTCAAAATCAAAGTTCGAAAATCTAGACAATCTTCCGTTTAGTCTTCTTAAAAATAACAAAACTGTACAGTCATCCACTACACAAGACATGTTGTGGAGCATTGATGAAATTATAGCTTATGTCTCTCAGTTTTTTACTTTAAAAATTGGGGATATTATTTTTACAGGTACACCTTCTGGTGTCAGCCCTGTTCAGCCCAATGATTCTTTAAAGGGGTTTATTGGAGAAGAACAATTTTTTTCAATCAAAGTTAAATAACCTATGAAAGCAGAAATAATCACAATTGGAGATGAAATTTTAATCGGTCAAATTGTGGATACCAACTCTGCTTTTATAGCAAAAGAACTGAATAATATTGGCGTTTCTGTCTATCAAATTACGTCAGTTCAAGATGATAAGGCACATATTTTACAAGCATTTGAGGCTGCTGAGTCAAATGTTGATATTGTCATTATCACAGGAGGTCTTGGTCCCACAAAAGATGACATTACCAAAACAACCTTAGCGCAGTATTTTAAGGATACTTTAGTCTATGACCAAGCGGTGCTCAACAACATAAAATACTTGTGGAAACATTTTGTAAAACAACCCTTACTACAGGTTAATATAGATCAATCACTCGTGCTTTCTAAAGCTACAGCCTTAATGAATACATCGGGAAGTGCTCCTGGAATGTGGATTGAGAAAAACAATACTATTTTTATTTCTTTACCTGGAGTGCCCTATGAAATGAAAGGGCTCATGAATGATGAGGTTTTGCCTAGAATATCAGATAAATTCAAACGCCCCTATATTTTACATAAAACTTTGTTGACTTATGGGCTAGGAGAGAGTGTCATTGCTGAACGGATTAAAGCTTGGGAAGCTGCTTTGCCAGATTCTGTAAAACTTGCGTATTTACCAAATTTAGGACGTGTGCGTCTGCGTTTATCTTCCACAGGCTTTGATAAAGCAGCGGTTATTGAAAGAGTTGATGCACAGATTGAAACCTTATTACCATTAATAAACGATATTTTTGTTGGGTTTGAAGAGCAATCCTCGATAGAACAACTTATCGGAAATCAATTAGTGAAATTGGGAAAAACGCTGTCGGTTGCCGAAAGTTGTACAGGCGGTAAAATAGCAGAAAATATGACTGCTTATGGAGGTGCGTCTGCCTATTTTAAAGGGGGCATTGTGGCGTATGCTACGGAGGCAAAAATTGAGGTTTTAAAAGTTGCACCTGAATTGATTTCTAAACACTCTGTTGTGAGCTCTGAAGTAGCGGAAGCGATGGCTCAGAATGTAAAAACAGTATTCAATTCAGATTATGGAATTGCAACGACAGGAAATGCAGGGCCATCTAAAGGAGATTCAGATGCAGAAATAGGAACGGTTTGTATTGCAATCGCAACGCCTGATGCTGTATTTTCACAGCAGTTTAACTTTGGTAAACAACGACTTAGAGTGGTTCAAAAAGCGGTTACAATGGCCTTCACTTTGTTTCAAAAAGAAATTTTTAAAAAATGCTAAAATAAAGTTTGTGTACTTCTAAAGAATTCGTATTTTTGCACCTCGTTTTGAAACAACAGAACAACTAAAGTAAAGAAAAAATGTCAAGAATTTGTGAACTTACAGGTAAAAGAGCGATGTTTGGAAATAACGTTTCTCACGCCTTGAATAGAACTAGACGTAGATTTAATGTAAATTTAATCAAAAAGCGTTTTT
>JABAZA010000052.1 GCA_018608725.1 Flavobacteriaceae bacterium | reverse complement strand
TGAAATATAAGACTTTCTTTAAAAATATAAAAACCAAAAATTAGATTAATCATTAAGCTTCAGAACCGCCATAAATGCTTCTTGTGGGATTTCTACACTTCCGACTTGACGCATTCGTTTTTTACCTTTTTTCTGATTTTCTAAAAGCTTTCGTTTTCTAGAGATATCTCCACCATAACATTTGGCGGTAACATCCTTACGAACGGCTTTAACGGTTTCTCTTGAGATAATTTTTGCACCAATTGCAGCCTGAATAGGAATATCAAACTGTTGCCTTGGAATGAGTTCTTTTAGTTTGGCACACATTTTTCTACCAATAGCGACTGAGTTGTCGATGTGGATTAAAGCCGAAAGCGCATCTACAGTTTGTCCATTTAGCAAAACATCAACTCGAACCAACTTTGAAACGCGCATGCCAATAGGAGAGTAATCAAACGATGCATAGCCTTTAGAAACAGTTTTTAATCGGTCATAAAAATCAAATACAATTTCCGCTAAGGGCATGTCAAAAGTTAATTCAACTCGTTCTGGAGTTAAGTAATTCTGGCTTGTAATTTGTCCGCGTTTTTCAATACATAACGACATCACATTCCCTACAAAATCAGACTTTGTGATAATCGAGGCTTTAATGTAAGGTTCCTCAATACGCTCTAAACCAGAAGGGTCTGGCAAATCAGAGGGGTTGTTCAGTGTGACAATGGTATCTGGATTTTTACGTGTAAAGGCGTGATAGGACACATTAGGAACCGTTGTAATCACGGTCATATTAAATTCACGCTCCAAACGCTCTTGAATAATTTCTAGATGCAACATTCCTAAAAACCCACATCGAAATCCAAAGCCTAAGGCCGCTGAACTTTCAGCCTGAAACACCAAAGAGGCATCGTTCAGTTGTAGTTTTTCCATGGAGGCACGCAACTCTTCGTACTCCTCAGTATCTACAGGATACAATCCTGCAAAAACCATTGGCTTGACGTCTTCAAACCCTTCAACGGCTTCGGTTGTTGGAAACTTTGCATCGGTAATGGTATCACCAACCTTTACTTCACGCGCATCTTTTATGCCTGTAATTAGGTATCCAACATCGCCAGTTTTAATTTCTTGTTTTGGCGTTTGGGTAAGGTTGAGTGTTCCGACTTCATCCGCACCATAGGTTTTTCCTGTGGCAATAAACTTAACCTGTTGATTTTTTTTAATGCTCCCATTCACAATTTTAAAATAGGTTTCAACCCCTCTAAAAGAGTTGTAAACAGAATCAAAAACCAGTGCTTGCAAAGGGGCTTCTGGATCTCCTTTTGGCGGTGGGATGGTTTCTATAATGGCGGATAAAATGGCTTCAATTCCAAGGCCTGTTTTAGCACTTGCAGGAATCACCTCTTCAGGCTCACACCCTAAAAGTTCTACAATATCATCGGTTACTTCTTCAGGGTTTGCACTTGGCAAATCTACTTTATTTAGAACGGGAATGATTTCTAAATCATTTTCCAGTGCGAGGTATAAATTTGAAATGGTTTGTGCTTGTATGCTTTGTGCGGCATCTACAATCAACAACGCACCTTCACAGGCGGCAATGGATCGCGAGACTTCATAACTAAAATCGACATGACCAGGCGTGTCAATTAAGTTCAAAATATAGTCCTGCCCTTTGTGGGTATATTCCATTTGAATGGCATGCGACTTGATGGTAATCCCACGCTCACGTTCCAAATCCATGGAATCGAGTAATTGGTTTTGCTTTTCACGCTCAGTAACAGCGCCTGTAAAGTCCAACAGTCGATCTGCCAAGGTGCTTTTACCGTGGTCAATATGGGCGATGATACAAAAATTTCTAATGTGCTTCATTTACTGTTGTTCAAGATGCGTTGTATGCGAAAGCAAAAGTAATCAAATTTCTCACACAAGGTTCAGATTAATTAATGATGGTCAATGAGGGTCTGAATTCGCTTGGCGGCTTCGTTTTTACCTATTAAATAGAGGATGTCAAAAACATCAACCCCTTCTAATGCGCCAACAAGTGCCACTCTTAGCGGCATCATTATTTTTCCAAAACCGATTTCGTTTTCGGTAATCCACCCCTTTACTGTGGTTTGAATCCCATCAACACTGCTGTCGTCTGCGGTTTCGAGCACGCCAATTAGTTGGGACATTAAATCTTTAGAATGTTCTTTCCATGCTTTCTTAAGTGCTGCCTCTGCAAAAGTTTCAGGGGCTTTAAAAAAGTAATGGCTTAATCCCCAAAATTCTGAAGGAAAGGTAGCACGTTCTTTGATGAGGTCAACAACCAACGCCACATAATCAGGGTCTATAGCCTTGAGTTCTGGTGTTGTGTCTATAAATATTTTGGACAATGTTTCGGCACTCTGTTTTTGCATGTACTGATGATTGAACCATTTTGTTTTGTCGGGGTCAAAACGAGCACCGGCTTTATTGACATTTTTCATGTCAAATGCCTCTACAAGCTCACTTAATGAAAAAAGTTCTTGTTCTGTGCCTGGATTCCACCCTAAGAATGCCAAGAAATTCACAACGGCTTCCGGAAAGTAGCCACTTTCTTTATAACCTTTGGAGATGCTATCTGTTGAGGGGTCTTCCCAGTTTAATGGAAATACAGGAAATCCTAATTTATCGCCATCGCGTTTGCTGAGCTTTCCTTTTCCTGTTGGTTTTAAAATCAAGGGTAAGTGTGCAAATTCAGGCGCTTCCCATCCAAACGCATTGTAAAGTAATTGGTGTAACGCCAAGGAAGGCAACCATTCTTCGCCACGAATGACGTGTGTGATGTTCATTAAATAATCGTCCACCACATTGGCAAGGTGGTAGGTGGGCATGCCGTCCGATTTGAACAACACCTTGTCATCTAGTGTGTTGGTATCAATTGCGATCCTTCCTCTAATTAAGTCGGTAAGCTCAAGCGTTTCATCCTGAGGAGCCAAAAACCGCACCACATAGTCCTCGCCATTTGCAATTTTTTCAGCCACTTCTTCTTTAGACAAGACTAATGAATTGACAAGCCTTCCACGTGTTCTGTTGTGCCAATTGTAGATAAAGGTTTTGCCTTTTGCTTCGTGGTTTTTACGTTCCAAGTCCAGGGCTTCTGCCGTGTCAAAAGCATAATAAGCCTTGTTGTTTTCAATTAGTAAATCGACATACTGCTTGTACAAATGCTTGCGCTCACTTTGTCTGTACGGACCAAAATCACCGTCTTTTCCCGGGCCTTCATCAAAAGGAATGTTGCACCAGTTGAGTGCGTTGGTGATATAATCTTCTGCACCATTCACAAAGCGTTTTTGATCGGTATCTTCGATACGAAGCACAAATGTACCGCCGTGTTTTTTGGCAAATAGATAATTAAATAGAGCAGTTCGCACGCCTCCAATATGGAGTGGCCCCGTGGGGCTTGGTGCAAATCGTACGCGAATGGATTTGTTCATGCTTTTGTATTAATACTACAAAGATAGAACTGCTGAACGCATTCCCCAAAGAAACAGGCAG
>JABAZA010000086.1 GCA_018608725.1 Flavobacteriaceae bacterium | reverse complement strand
TACAAGCAACAACAACTTCATCATCGGCAAGAAGCTATGATGTTGTAGTGGATGCATCATCTACAGGGGCTATAGGAGATTACTCAATAGGAACTGTTACAATACCCGCAGATTCTTACAATGGAACTCTGACTGTGACTTTTGTAGACACCAACCTTGCAGAAAGTGTAGCTTACACATTAGTATTAGAGTTAGTGTTACCTGAAGGAGATGCTGCTGTAGGTTCTAAAACAACGACTATTAACTACAACAAATACTTGATTTGTAATAATTTTGTATTGACTATGAATGAAGACAGTTGGTCTAGCGAAAGAACATGGGAAATTGTAGATGCTGCAGGAGACGTTATGTTTGAAGGTGGTACATACGCTAATATTAGTGGTGGTGGTCTTATTTCTGAGCCTTCAACAACCTATGGTATTGATTCAATGTACTTAGATGATGGATGTTATACATTCAACATTTACGATTCATATGGAGATGGTCAATTCGATGGTGTTACTACCGGAAGCTATTCTTTAGACTGTTCAATTATTAATGTTGCTAATGGCGAAGGAAATTGGGGCTCATCAGAATCAACAGACTTCTGTGTGAACCCATAAATTAACTAAATAAATTAAAAAATATGAAAAATATAATAAAATCAATTAGTTTACTACTCGTCCTCACACTGACAATATCTTGTGATAGCGGAAGTGGTGACGATTTAGGCTACGAAGCTCAAGAAGAAAGAGGTTGGGTTCAGTTTCTGACTACCAATCCTGCTGTAATTGGAGTATTCCAAGGTGCTTTAGGAACAATCGACTTGGATGTAAACATCCAAGTACCAACAACCAGTTCTGATTTGACGATCAACTATGCTTTACAAAGTGTATCGGGTGCAGACCCTAACAATGTATTTTCTAACACAGGAGCTATCGTGGCACCAGCTGGAAAAACAAGCTATGCTGGTCCTGACAACGATACTGGATTTGAATACACATACTTAGCTATGATTTCTTTAAATCTTACAGATTTAGATGGAACAACTCTGACAGAACCAATGGTTTTTGATGTGGTACTTACCGGTACAAGTTCATCTAGTATTACAGCAGGTTTAGAAGGCGAAACAAAGCCAGTATCTCAGAGAATTGTGATCAATCCTTCAATCAGTGCATTTGAAGGTGCTTATACGGTAAGTGAAGTGTTTACAAGTGGTACGAATGCAGGTTTACAATTAGCAGCTGCCTTTGGAGAAAGCTACCAAGTTGAATTAGCAATGGTAGAAGGAGATTCTACAGCTTCCACTATGTTAGTTACAAATTCAGATGGATTTGATACTTATTATCCAGCAGGAACTATAATGACATTTAAACTAAACGGAACTTTAGATGTAGATGACGGAGTTAATTTTGGCATCCCTTATCTTGCGGGCTTTAGCTACCACTTTATAGATAGTAGCTCATATGATTATGGTTCAGCAGTCATTGTTTGTAGTGGTGATTTTGGATTTCCAAATAATTTTGGACCTTATGAAACAACACTTACCAAGCAATAATACTGTTAATTTTTATTGTAAAAAATAACATTAACAAAAAAAAGTCTGTGAAAATCACAGGCTTTTTTTTATATTTCAACAAATTAAATAAATGAAAAAGTATCTTTTAATAATCGTAATTATTGGAGCGGGGTTAAATTTGGGATACGGACAAACCAAATCACAAAGTGAAACAATTATTAGTGCAAGTTTAAAAGAAAAGAACGCTGCATTAGTTGAAAAGATAAACAAAAATAACAACCAAAAAAAGATTCGGATAGATGCCTACTTAAGTCAAAATCCAGGGACACAACGCAACTACTACATTGGAGATAAGAAATATACAATTGTTGATATCATTGATGGAACACCTATAACAATCACAACTGATAACGCAAATGCTGCCATTGCAACCAGAGCAGTTATTTTGCATAATGGAGGAGGTGGAGGCCTTGATATTGAAGGGCAAGGAATGGTCGTAGGAGTTTGGGATGAAGAAAATGTATTAGTTGACCATATAGAGTTTGCAGGACATTTTCCAAACACTTCAGCAATAAGGGTAACCACCCCAGATTACGAGATAAACCAACTTTATGATGACCATGGAACACATGTTGCAGGTACCATTGCAGCAAAAGGCGTTTGGTCAGAAGCGAAAGGAATGGCACCAAAATCTACAATTGTTTCTTACACTTGGGATAGTGATGACCTCGAAGTTTTAGATGAAGTAAGTACGAATGGATTGTTGATTTCCAATCATTCTTACGGCGTACCCGCAGTTGACCAAGATGGGGAAGAATACCTCCCTGAATGGTATATAGGATGCTATATGGGGGATTCAATACTTTGGGACGAAATTCATTTTAATAATCCTTACTATCTACAAGTAGTATCCGCAGGAAATGATGGAAACAGCACAAATAGTAATGCGAGTACCGATGGCTATGACAAACTCACTGGAGAAAAAAATTCAAAAAATAATTTAGTCGTTGCCAATGCACAAGATCCTTCTTTCAATGCCAATTACCAACTAACAGCTATCAGTATCAATTCAAGTAGCAGTCAAGGTCCTTCAGATGATGGACGCATTAAACCAGACATTACCGGAAATGGAACTGGACTCAAATCTCCAATAAGTTCATCAACAGAAGCATACGGGAATTTTACTGGAACTTCAATGGCAGCTCCTAATGTGGCGGGATCTTTAGTGCTATTACAACAGTACTACGCATCACTTAACGGCGGTAATTTTATGAAATCAGCAACTTTAAAAGGATTAGCTTGTCATACTGCCGATGATGATTTTGTTAGAAATGGGCCAGATCCCGTCTATGGATGGGGGCTTTTGAATTGTTTAAACGCAGCTCTTATAATTTCACAAAATTCTACTACTGAAGCAAAAATTTTAGAAGGAACTTTAATCAGTGGAGATACCTATACCACAACTTTTGAAGCAGGAAACTCCAGCCCTATCGGTGCAACATTATGTTGGACAGATCAAGCAGGTTTTAACCAATCAGGAAATAATAACAGTACAATACCCGCTTTGGTTAACAATCTAGATATAAAAATCACAGCTCCTGATGGAACAATTTACTATCCTTGGAGATTAAATCCTGTGAGTCCTACAGGAAATGCGCTTCGAAATGATGTAAATAATGTAGATACGGTTGAAAACATTGATATTGATTCCCCAAGCGCAGGAACCTACACCCTCACTGTAAGTCACCAAGGACTTTTAGCTGGTGGTTCTCAAGATTTTTCTTTAATCATCTCTAGTTCTGATTTTGTATTGAGTACAAACTCAAACACAGAAAATGTATTAAATATCTGGCCAAACCCAGCAAAAGAAATGCTTAACTTTAAATTTGCATCCTCATCAAATGCCAGTTGTTTGGTGCAACTTGTAGATCTTCAAGGCAGAACTGTATATACAAAAAATATGTTGGGAGGAACTGCTGTAATTAAAGGACAGTTAAACACCAGTAATTATGCAAAAGGAGTCTATTTTTTATCCTTAAAACAAGGTTCTAAAAACACCTTTAAAAAAGTGATTATTCAATAAACACTCCTTATTTATAAGTACATTTAAAAGCGAATTCTAAAAAAATTCGCTTTTTTAGTTTAATACTTTAAAATTGATGTGTAATGTGTACTTTTGCGACATGGAGAAAGAAACCAAAATATACGGCCTTCGTGCCATCATTGAAGCTGTGGAAGCTGAAAATACCATAGACAAGGTTTTTTTACAAAAAGGACTGAGTGGCGAATTATACACGGAGTTAGAAAAACTATTAAAAAAACAAAATATCAACGTTTCGTATGTGCCTGTTGAAAAACTAAACCGATTGACTCCACACAACCATCAAGGGGCAGTGGCCAATATGTCGCCAATTGCATTTTATAATTTGGAAGAATTGATAACCACAGTCAAAGAAACCAAAGAAAATCCATTGTTTCTCCTCCTAGACCAACTCAGTGATGTACGTAATTTTGGAGCCATTATCAGAACCGCCGAATGTACTGGCGTGGATGGAATTATCATTCAAAAAAGTGGCGCCGCTCCCATAAATGGAGATACCGTAAAAACAAGTGCAGGTGCCGTATTTAACATTCCCATCTGTAAAGTAGATCATATTAAAGATGCCATGTTTTATTTACAAGCCTCTGATATAAAAGTCATTGCCGCCACAGAAAAAACAGAAAATACTATTTTTGACATCGATTTTAAACACGGATGTGCCATAATTATGGGGTCTGAAGATCGTGGTATCAACCCTTCTATTTTGAAATTAGTGGACGACAAAGCAAAACTCCCCATGTACGGCAGTATTGCCTCTTTGAATGTTTCTGTAGCATGTGGTGCTTTTCTTTATGAAGTCGTCAGACAACGCCTCTAAACATCCTTCTCTTTGAAATTATAACGCACTTCTAAAGAACTATCTGTCGTGTGATTTTCTTCTTCTAAAATTTCTATAAAATTACCCTCCGCATCAAACTGTTGTAAAAAAGGATCTTCTGATTCATCATAATGTTCCTGTTCCCAAACATATTTGGGAGGTTTGGCAATAGACGTCTTGAAAACCAAGGCAAATGTAAACCCCACTAATAATCCTGATAAATGTCCTTCCCAAGACATGTTTTCTTTAATTGGAAAAACATACCACAACATACTACCATATAAAAAAATAACTAAAAATGAAAGAGCCGTCAGGCGGTAATGTTTAGAGAAAATCCCTTTAAAAAGCATAAAACTCATTAGTACATAGATTAGACCACTGGCACCAATATGGTAACCAGGACTTCCTATAACCCAGGTGAAAAGTCCTGAAAATAAAATTCCAAATAAAATAACCTTCCACGCAATTGGGCGGTAAAAATAAAAAAGAGCTGTTGACAACACCAATAAGGGAGTAGAATTATGGTATAAATGCTCTAAACTCCCATGAATAAAAGGACTGAAAATAACACCTCTCAAACCAGATATTGTTCTTGGAAATACACCCAAGGTATTCAAACGATATCCAAACCGAACTTCAATCCAAAATACAATCCAAATCGACAATACAAACGCTATTGGATAGCCAATGACGCCTGTAGAAAATCGAAAGGGTTGTTGTGGATTCATGGTTATAAATTTACTAAACACTAGCAAATAACCCGCCAAAAAATGGCAATATGTTAGAATGTCAGATTTATATAAAAAAAAACTTTAGTTTTGTAGGATGAATGCACCCTTAGCAGAACGCTTACGTCCAAAAAAACTGGCCGATTACATCAGTCAATCACACCTTATTGGATCCAACGGAGCATTAACACAAGCCTTAAAACAAGGATTAATTCCCTCCATGATTTTTTGGGGCCCTCCTGGCATCGGAAAAACCACCCTTGCCACCATCATTGCTACCGAGTCCGAACGCCCTTTCTATACCTTAAGCGCTATTAGTTCTGGTGTAAAAGACGTGCGTGAAGTCATTGAAAAAGCCAAAACTGGTGGTGGTTTATTTACGACCAAAAACCCTATTTTATTTATTGATGAAATTCATCGTTTTAGCAAATCACAACAAGATTCACTCTTGCAAGCCGTGGAAAAAGGATGGGTCACACTGATTGGAGCCACTACTGAAAATCCAAGTTTTGAAGTCATCTCCGCCCTCCTCTCGCGTTGTCAGGTTTATACCTTAAAACCGTTTGACACCAGTGATTTAGAGGTGCTGCTAAAACGAGCTATAGAAACCGATGAACTCCTTTCAAAAAAGAAAATAAAACTCCTAGAAACCGAAGCCTTGCTGCGACTGTCAGGTGGCGATGCTCGGAAATTATTAAATATTTTTGAATTAATTGTCAATTCAGACAGTGCCACAAACGTAACCATTACAAATCAATTGGTGTTAGATAAGGTTCAAAACAGTACGGTTTTATATGACAAAACAGGCGATCAGCATTACGATATTATTTCGGCCTTTATTAAATCCATTCGTGGGAGCGATCCAAATGGTGCCGTCTATTGGTTGGCACGGATGCTAGAAGGTGGCGAGGACGTGAAGTTTATTGCACGACGCATGCTTATCCTTGCGAGTGAAGATATTGGAAACGCCAACCCAACGGCTTTGGTATTAGCCAATAGCACCTTTCAGTCGGTCGCAGCAATAGGCATGCCCGAAAGTCGGATTATCTTAAGCCAATGTGCGACCTATTTAGCCTGCTCGCCAAAGAGTAATGCAGCTTATGCGGCAATCAATCAAGCAATTGATGTTGTGAAAAACACAGGGAATCTTGCTGTACCCCTAGATATTCGGAACGCACCAACTAAATTGATGAAAGATTTAGGCTATGGCGAATCGTATAAATACGCTCATAATTACGACCTGAATTTTGTGGCTCAAGAATTTTTACCAGAAGGAATCGAAAACACACAGTTTTACAAACCTGGGAACAACACCCGTGAAAATGCCCAGCAAGAATTTTTGAAACAACGTTGGAAAGACAAGTACAGTTCTTAGCGTTGAATGTTCAAAGCTTCAATCGTAGTTTTTCCATTTTCAATAGATTCACGAACCCAACTTTGTCCGCGTTTATAAATAATTCCTTCCTCCCCATCAATAATATAAACATTCTCAAACAATGTTGCGTGTACGGAGTATTTAATAGTTTTAGAACGACTGTCTATAAAATTGTAGCCCGTGTTGGTTTGCTGAATAATCAATCCCGAAGCCACCTCAACGACTGGAACTGATGGAACTTCAGCAACTGATGGAGCTTCTGGTTCTTCAGAAACAATTTCAGATGTGGGTTCAATAGGTGTTACTTTTGGTGTTTTAGGCGGGGTTGGTGTAGGCAAAACAATCGTACGATCTGCCCCCACATAAGCATAATTAAATTCACTTAAAGTAAAAACATCTCGGAGTGCTTCATGATACGCTTTCTGATAATCCTTTAGTTTCGATTTTCCAATTTCGGAAGAAAAAACTACCGTATTTTTACAATTGGTCAGCAGCAGTTGTAGTTTTGTTGTTAATAACCCTTTAATCTTAACCACATTTGCGTTGAGTAGTAAACAATTGTTTTGAGCTAAATCCATTGGGTAGTTATCCGATTTATTCAGCACTGTAAATCCATTCTTTTTTAACAAGAACTTGGTTAAAGAATTCAATTGATATTGATCGTTTGATTTTAAAAAATCAAATTTATCTGGAACTGAAACGTATTTATAATCATTGATACTCAATTGAGCCCATAAACTCGTAGTGGTGCTCAATATTAAAAGAAAAACACAAATTTTAGTTTTCATTATTTTTAAATATATAGTTAAAGCCTAGTTGTAAAGATACGCTTTGTGATTTAGCTAAGTTTTGATATTCCAATAAATTATCCGCCATAATATAAAACTGCACAGGTCCTAGAGCGGCAGACATGCCTAGTCCAACATTAGTAAATGAAAACGCATCGACGGTATAGGTCGTTTTTATTTGAAGGTTTTTATAAAATTTTCTAAAATAAAATAGCGATAAAGCCCATTGTAAATGATTGGGACGTTTCATTGCAAACAGATGTGCTCCCACTCTATTTTGAAACGTTGGATCTAATTTATCAAGGCAATTACATTCTTTATTTATTTTTCTTCCAAAGTTATAACTCACCGAGCTATTGAGTTTTATGGGTCGCCATTTTATGTACGATGTTGTGGTACTATCAATTTCAACTAATTCTTCAAAATCACTACTAACCTCATCCCAATAGTCTTGAGCCGTTTGTCCCGATGTAACTTGTGGAAATACTGATTGAACCCCATCATACTCTAGATACTTATCTAAAATAAAATTTTTAACATCCTTAGAATAGTTGATAAAACCAATGTCTTGAAGACTGGCATCTATTGTCCATTCTGGTGCAGGCTGATGGGTAAATCCAAGATCGATTCCAACACCAAGGTTTCCGCCAAATAATAAGCGTTTTTTTAGAACCTCTAATTCATCATTAACGTCGGGTTCTCTTAGAAATGAAATTCCAGATGTTTGTAATTTCATGTCTAGATCAAAGATGTGATTCAAATTATTATTAGCAGTCGGAACCGTTATAAAGGAACCTTGATTTTTTGTTGAGGACAGCTGTGCAATGCTAGAATAGATTTTACCCCTGATTCCTAAGGTCCATTTAGTATTAATTTTTTTATTCACTCCTATATGAAATACAGATAACACTTCAGCACTCACGCTCAACTGACCAAAATCGAAACGCCTGTTTAAATTATTGTAATTGCCTTCATTAGCTAGGATTGCATAATCTTTTGGGAAATAGGTAAATATATCGGATTCTTGATACATTCCAAAGGAAATAAATAACTTGTCTTCTAAAGATGTGTTTACAGAAAATCCTGCTGAAAAAATATCTAATTGTTGGTTAAACCCAACAAAGTCCTTTGAATCCATACTATATGCAACCTCTCTAAGTTTTTGATTAAAATCTCTTCCATCATCAGCAAAAATATCAAATGCAGAAAATCCAGTGATGCCAGCATTAAAATGTATATGAGACAGTATCGGAACTCCGATATATCCACGGTAATCGACTTGGCCTCCAGGATTTAAAAGAAGCTGTTGCGGCACTTCTTTAAACCCGTATAAAAGCTGCTTGTTTTGTGAATGTAGAGACACAAAAACCCCTAAAAAGAAAAGCCATTTCATGAGGATATTTTTAAATAGAACACTCCTTTTGACACCAACAAAATACTCCCTTCAGAATCAGGAGTTAAAACGACACTCGTAGGATTTGAAATCATGGTGATTGTAATCTCTAATTTATGAGTAGATTTTAGAGCTAATAAATTCATGTTTTCAAAAACTTCTATGTGTTCAGTAAACAGGGGGGTATTTGTAGGAGAATTGTCAATATCTATCGAAAATGTATGTTGAAGCGCGTCTGCACTATCATAAAAATCCATCTTAATCTGAAAAGCCTTGTTAATACTATTCGTAATTCCAAAAACCAATTCGGCTTTTATAAGGTTGTCAACACTAAAATCTGAGTTGAAAACATCAAAAATAACCTGATCAGAAATGGATGGCAATTCTGCCCCTGAGGAATCAACAAAGGATGCAGCCGGTTCTTGAGCATTTACTAAATTAGCTTCCACGATAGGATATATAATAAGCGTATCATATTGTTCAAAATCTGTATCCTTGATACATGAGAAACAAGTTCCTAACACAAAAAGTAAGGATATGTATTTTATAAAGAAAGATTGTGTTTTCATAATAAATTAGGGTTATAGTATCCTATTAAACGAAAAAATTACAATTTTATGCTTTAAATATACTTTTTTAATTCTAATAAATGATCCACACCAATAATATCCGCTGCTAGAGTTTCTTTGTGATAATTAAAACAAATCGCTTCCATTCCAAAATTAAGTGCACCCATAACATCCGCCTCAAGATTATCTCCTATCATCAAACTTTCTTCTGCCGTTGCTTTAGCCATTTGAAGTGCATGGTTAAAAATCTTAGGGTTTGGTTTCTTGACGCCCACCATTTCAGAGTTGGTGACTGTATGAAAAAAATGATCAATATTCGATTGGTTTAATTTTCCATGCTGAACCTCTTTGAACCCATTAGTGATGATGTGAAGTCTATAGTTTGGTTGCAAGTATTCTAAAAGTTCAATCGTTCCTGGGAATAAGTGATTAAACGTTGACAAGTGCAAAATATAATCATCTGACAATTTATGGATAACTCTTGTTGACACCTCCATATCTAATGTTTTAAAGGCATCATTGAGACGGGCAAATTTCAAGCTCTTTTTATCAATCTTCTCTTCTCGATACAGCTTCCAGTACTGCAGATTGATAGGCACATAAACCTCCAAAAAAGAATTCAAATCAATATCTAAATTATTTAATTTAAATATTTTATCAAAAGTCAATGCGGAGTTTTTATCAAAATCCCAAAGGGTATGATCAAGATCGAAAAAAATATGTTTTTTATGATGAAATGTCATTTGAGCTGTCTAATATTATATTAAATAAGGATTTGAAATCGGACCAACGCTTAAAGGAGCTAAACGCATAATTATGAAAAATAAATGTAAACCTTCCATTAACCTTCTTAACTTCTGAAATGGCTTTTAGCAAGGTTTCTTTTTTGTCTAACAATGAAGCGTGTTTAAGCAGTACAAAATCCATCAATTGAAAGGGGTGAATCATCAGGGGTGTTTGAATTTCATAATCTAAATCATAAAACAAAAACGGGGTGCAAGTACCCGCTCTAAATCCAATCGAATCTGGATACCCCATCGTATAATCTGCATTAATCTCAAGATCAATAAAATTTCGATACGTCGTTGGTAAATTCACTTTAGAAAACGATGAACGTGCCGAGGTGGTCACGAAGTTTACAATTGCATCCATTTGTCGTTTTTCTGATTTCATGACCTCAATAGAATCCAATGCCATATAAGAGGCTTTGATCCCTACATTACAATAATCAGCCAACGATTTAATCAAAGAAACAAACTCCTTTTTATTGATGCTGTTATTTTTATCATAAGTCGTTAATTTTCCAATTAGAAAAAATATATTGAACTTGTTTTGTGTTGTTTTTTGACGGTTTATAATCCATTTAAAATTGTCATAGGGATCTTTTTTAAATCCAAACAACACTGGAAAACGCTCGAACAATAACTTAAACCGAAACCGATATAAATCAGATCCAATTCCTCCTAAGGTTCTTAAAAATCCTTTATTTTTAAAATAATACGCGACAGGTACATCAATCACGGGATTAATTGAAAACTTACGAGAATCGAACTCGTAGTTTGGATACTGTACTTGTAGAGCTTCTTTAAATTTATATGCCCATATGTCAATCACAGGTTGGTGTAAAAACCCCGATTTAAAGGCTAAACTTTCTTCTTTGGTAAAACGTCCATAGCTATCTTTAACATGCGGTAAATACTCTTCATATCGACTTAACAAATAAAAGGCTGCAGAGAAAATATCAAATGGAATGTGACTTTTTTCTCCACTAGCAAAAAAGCATTTTGTATCCTCCCAAATCTGAACATTAAGTTCTAAATCCGACAAACCTTGTTCTAACAACAGGCCATTGCTTCTGACAAAAAACTCACTTCCTAAGGGCTGAGCTCCATATGACATTTTAAGACCATCATGGGCAATAAACTCTTCAATTACATTTGTGAAAGAAACAGGGATGTAGAGAATTCTTGTACAGATTTGTTTAAAAACAAATTTGAGTCTAGGAGTAATCTTAGAAGTATATACTAACAGCATTATATTAAGCGTTCATCGGCAAAACTAAAATAGGTCTTTTCTGCGACAATTATATGATCTAAGACTTTAATATCTAAACTTTCTGCTGCCAATTTGAATTTTTCCGTTAATTGGGTATCCGATTTACTTGGTATGAGTGACCCAGAGGGATGGTTGTGTACCAAAATAATAGCTATAGCAGAATGCTCTAGTGCTTGCTTCATAACAATACGAACGTCCACGATAGTGCTTGTCATCCCTCCTTTACTCAATTGTGTTTTCGCTAAAACCTTATTGGAGTTATTGAGAAACAAAACCCAAAATTCTTCATGAGAAAGATGCCCTAAAAGCGGATTCATAATCTCAAAAACCGATTTACTTGATTTGATTTTATCTAATTGCTTTTGATCCGTTTCGCGACGACGACAGCTTAGTTCCATGGCAGCCGCAATTTTAATAGCTTTTGCCTCCCCTATTGCTTTGAACTTCATTAATTGAGTGATTGACAATTTACCTACGTTTTGCAAATCGTGATCGACACTTGCTAAGATTCGTTTGGATAAATCTACTGCCGTTTCATCTACCGATCCAGAGCCAATTAAAATCGCTATTAATTCTGCATTGCTTAAAGAACGAGGGCCTTTATCTCTTAATTTTTCACGGGGACGGTCGTCATGAGACCAATTTTTTATGGAGAATGATTTGGGGGACATTGTCATAAATTTTGAAGTTATTTTTTTTATTTAAGAGGTCAACTTAAGTCAGAAACCTTCGTTTTAAGAGTTTCAAAATCCAAGTTACCATAACTTCCAGAGCTCATAAGTAACACTGTTTTTTGAGCAAACTCCAAGGAAGTTATATAGTTTTTAAAACGTGTAGGATCTGTAAAAACAATCAAGTCCTCACGCTCAAAAGCAGTTTCTATTTGAGTTTCGCTTACCGAATCTAATTTTTTTATTTCAACGGCCTGTGGCGAATAAAACACCACTGCTGTATCTGCAGCATCTAAAGTTCCCTTATACTGTTCTAGAAATATAGTATTTAAACTACTATAGGTATGTAATTCTAAACAAGCAACAAGAGGGCGGTTTGGATATTGGGATTTAACAGCTTCTGTAGTCGCTTTAACCTTACTTGGAGAGTGTGCAAAATCTTTATACACCACACAACTCGTATTTTCTGCTACTTTTTCTAAGCGTTTACTCGCCCCTGAAAAACTAGAAATTGCTTCGTAAAAATCATCCTGATCAACCCCCATTTGTTGGCAAATCCACTTTGAACCTGCAAGATTATTTAAGTTATGGGCTCCAAAAACTTCGAGCGGAAGAGGACCTTCTTCTGTGTCTAAATAGGTGACCCCTTCTTCAATGGTATGCTCAGGAGTTTGATACGGGAATTTACGAATTTGATTCTCGCTGTCTTCAACAATTGATTTCACATGAGGATCCTCGGTATTGTAAGAAATACTCCCTCCAACTGTGATACTATCTACAAAAATTTTAAACTGATCTAGGTAATTTTCAAAAGTTGGAAACACGTTGATATGATCCCATGCAATGCCACTTAAGAGTGCGATATTCGGTTGGTATAAATGAAATTTTGGGCGGCGATCAATTGGAGAACTTAAATATTCATCGCCCTCAAGAACCATAAAATCGGCATCATCGGTAAGTTTTACCATCACATCAAACCCTTCCAACTGCGCACCTACCATATAATCAACTTCGATATCATGGTAATTTAAAACGTGTAATATCATCGCTGTGATGGTTGTTTTTCCATGACTTCCGCCTATCACCACGCGTGTTTTATGTTTCGATTGTTCGTATAAAAACTCAGGATATGAATATATTTTCAGTCCTAATTCTTGTGCTTTCAAGAGTTCAGGATTGTCCTGCTTAGCATGCATTCCAAGGACCACTGCATCTAAATTTTTAGTAATTTTTTCAGAGAACCATCCAAAACTAGTTGGCAACAGTCCAGCAGCGTTTAATCGCGATTTAGAAGGCTCAAAAATAGTGTCATCACTTCCTGTAACTTGCATTCCTTTATGGTGAAGTGCCAACGCTAAATTATGCATCGCAGCACCTCCAATTGCAATAAAATGTACATTCATAGTATAAATTTATGAGAGGTAAATATACGTAATGAGCTTAGATTTCTTTAAGGCTTTAACAATAAAATTAATTGCTTTTCTTCCAATGCAGATTTGAAATCAGGTTTGATTGAAAGTGCTTTTTCAATGGAGTTAAGTGCCTCGGGGGAATTTTTTTGAAGTTTAAATAACTGGGCTTGAAGCACATATGCAACCTCTAAAGGTTCGTTATCTTTAGAGGAAAAATCATCTATATAAACTTGGAGATAATGGTGTCCTAAAGAAAGTTGTGTGTTATGAACAACACAGGCATTAGCAACAAGAAAATGCAACGAATTATAGTGTGTATTTATATACGTTTCCTTTGATTCATCCGATTGAAAAAAAGCTAATTCCTCTAGGCTTTCCAACCCTTTTTTATAATACGTTTTTGCTAAATCCTCTTGGTTTGAGTTTTCATAAATATATGCTTTGGCAAAATATCCATTAAGCTTGGAAAACTGTTCTAATTCACTGGCATAAACTAATGCCTTGTTGTAACTCCCTCCTAAAAACCCAGGTAATTGAGTGTATAATTCTACCATTGCCCAGCGAACCTCCATGTGAGTGGGATCTAATTCTGCCGCTTTAAAAAATGACATTTTTACTTTAGAGATTAATCCGACTGCCTTTAATTTTGAGCCCTCTTTTGCTAGTTTCCCCAAAACGCCTCCGTACTTATAATGATATGTAGCATTCTCAGGAGCTAAATCGCAAAGCTGTTCGTAATACGCAGCTGCTTTGTCCCAATTGCTTTGAAAACCATAGGCATCTCCCATCAATTCTAACAGTAGCAAATCTTGAGGAGATTTAGATAAATAAACCTCTAACTTTTGAACCGCTTGGGTGTAGTTTTTAGCTTCAAATAAGGGGTCAATTTCTTTGGTATAGTTTTGACCTATTAAGAAACATGGGCATAACAAAATTAGTAAGAGTTTTTGCATGCCTTTAGTCTTTTAACGGTTTAACATCGCCCACAAACTATCTTTGAGTTGAATAATTCCTGTTTGGGCTACCGATGAAATAAACAAATAATCGATGGGCAATTCAGCATCCAGCTCTTGGGTAAGTTCCGTCTTTAGTTCTTCATCCAGCATATCACTTTTAGAGATAGCAATCAGACGATCCTTGTCGAGCATCTCTGGATTATAACGACGCAATTCATCCAGTAAAATATCATATTGTTTTCTGATATCGTCCGCATCTGCAGGAATCAAAAACAATAAAATAGAGTTTCTTTCGATATGACGTAAAAAATAATGTCCCAAACCTTTTCCTTCTGCAGCACCTTCAATAATTCCTGGGATATCAGCCATCACAAAGGATTGGTAATCGCGGTATTCTACAATCCCTAAATTTGGTTTTAAAGTCGTAAACTCATAATCGGCAATCTTTGGTTTTGCAGATGTAACTACGGAAAGCAATGTTGATTTACCTGCATTTGGAAATCCAACCAACCCAACATCTGCTAAGATTTTGAGTTCGAGAGTCACATATTTTTCTTCCATTGGAAGTCCAGGTTGTGCATAGCGTGGAGTTTGGTTTGTTGAAGATCTAAAATGCCAATTTCCTAAACCGCCTTTACCTCCTTCACAAAGAATAACTTCTTCATGGTTTTCAGTAATTTCAAAAAGAATTTCATTCGTATCTGTATCTCTAAGAACCGTTCCTAAAGGCACATCAATATACACATCTTCTCCGTCTGCTCCCGTACTACGACTTTTACTACCGCTACCTCCGTGACCAGCCCTAAAGTGGCGTTTAAATTTCAAGTGGTGTAAGGTCCAAAGATGTTCATTTCCACGAACAATCACATGGCCTCCACGACCCCCATCACCCCCATCGGGACCTCCTTTTGTGATGAATTTCTCACGATGAAGGTGTACAGATCCCTTTCCTCCGTTTCCAGAGCAGGCAAACATTTTTACATAATCTACAAAATTACCTTCAGTCATCTAATGAGTTTTATGTTACAGCGTATTAATTACTGTATTCAATCGGACCGTAATATCTTCTACTGATCCAACGCCATCCACGCCAAAATACTTATTCTTTGCCGCATAATACGACTTTAATATAGCGGTTTCAGCGTAATATATTTTTATTCTATTTCTAACGACCGTTTCATTAGCATCATCTGGTCTTCCGCTAGTTTCACCCCTTTTAAGAAGGCGTTCAACCAAAACCTCATCGTCCACTTCCAAAGCAATCATAGCACTGATTTCAGTATTATAAGAACTTAAAAGCCTGTCTAAAGCTTCAGCCTGTAATACATTTCTGGGAAATCCATCAAAAATAAATCCTTTTGAATCTAAATTTTTAGCGACTTCTGCACTTAGCATATCAATCGTAACTTGATCTGGAACCAACTCGCCTTTATCCATAAAAGACTTGGCTAATGTTCCTAATTCGGTTTCATTTTTAATATTAAAACGAAACACATCTCCAGTTGAGATATGGATCAAACCATAGGTCTCTTTTAAAAAAGCGGCTTGTGTTCCTTTACCAGCGCCCGGAGGGCCAAATAATACTAGATTTTTCATTTTTATTCAATCTTTTAAAATACGGACTACAAAATTGGGTCATTCTTTGTAACTAAAATCAAGCTACAAAGATAATCAATTGTTAAGGTTTTGATTCGTTTTGATGCCCGATTTTAGTGTTCGATTTCATTTTTAAGTGTATTTTTGTAATGTATTTATAAATTCATTCAAGAAAATCTTAAAATGGAGTATTTCTCGTCAAACTTCAAACTTGGTATTTTAGGTGGAGGTCAGCTCGGAAAAATGTTACTTTACACAACCCGAAAATTTGACATTTATACCTGTGTTTTAGACCCCAGTCCAGAAGCTCCTAGCAAACTTGCCTGTAATGAATTCTTTGAAGGAGATTTAATGGATTATGACACCGTTTATAATTTCGGAAAAAAAGTAAATACCCTCACCATTGAAATTGAAAATGTCAATGTCAATGCCCTCAAAGCACTCGAAAAAGAAGGCATAACTGTATTTCCTTCTTCAAAGACGTTAGAAACCATCCAAAATAAAGCAAAACAAAAATTGTTTTATGTCGATCATAATTTACCCACAGCAGCTTTCAATAGGTTTTCCTACACCAATGAAATTTACACCGCCATTGAGCACAGCAGTATTGCGTTTCCGTTTGTATGGAAAAGCGCTCAGTTTGGTTATGACGGCACGGGCGTGAAAATCGTACGCACCATTACAGATTTAAAAGACTTGCCAAATGTGGAGTGCATTACCGAAGATCTTGTACCTTTTAAAAGTGAATTGGCAGTGATTGTCGCGAGGAATGAAAAAGGAGATGTAAAAGTGTATCCTGTTGTAGAAATGGAGTTTCATCCAGAGGCAAATCAAGTCGAATATGTATTATGCCCCGCAAGAATCTCAAAAGACATTGCAAAGAAAGCAGAATTAATTGCACTAAAAACATCCGCTGCATTTGAACACGTGGGACTTTTAGCCGTTGAACTGTTTCTTACACAAGACGATGAAATCCTAATCAACGAAGTTGCTCCCAGACCTCATAATTCAGGACACCAAACCATAGAAGCAAGTTATACCTCCCAATTCGAACAACACATCAGAGCGATTTTGGGCTTACCAATGGGCAATACCGAAAACAAACTAAGTGGCGTAATGGTTAATTTAGTAGGCGCTGAAAATAACACAGGTGAAGTCATTTATAAAAACATAGAAAAATTAATGGAAATGGAGGGTGTGACGCCACACATCTATGGAAAGAAACAAACACGTCCCTTTCGCAAAATGGGACATGTAACCATCGTTAATTCTAATATCGATACTGCACGTACAATCGCCCAAAAAGTAAAACAAACAATCAAAGTAATAAGTAAATAATATGGCACAAGTAGGAATCATTATGGGAAGCGACAGCGACATGCCTGTCATGAAAGAAGCAATTTCAATTCTAGAAGGATTTGACATCCAATTCGAAGTGGATATCGTATCTGCACACCGAACCCCTGAAAAGTTATTTGAATATGGATCAAAAGCACATCAACGTGGATTGAAAGTCATCATTGCCGGAGCAGGAGGTGCTGCACATTTACCTGGAATGATTGCCTCTCTAAGTCCTTTACCAGTTATTGGAGTCCCTGTAAAATCTAGCAACTCTATTGACGGATGGGACTCTATATTATCCATCTTACAAATGCCTGGAGGGGTTCCTGTGGCGACCGTTGCTTTAAATGGTGCTAAAAATGCAGGCATCTTAGCAGCACAAATTATTGGTGCTTCTGACAGCTGTGTTTTAGATAAAATATTGGTTTATAAAGAAGGAATGAAAGCTAAAGTCATGGAGGCATCTAAAAATATTAACCCCTAAGTTTTCCCTAAATAACCCCTATGAACGTACTCGATACGCGTTTTGAAACGCCTTACAATACCGCACCTTTTTCAAAAATTAAAACAGAGACCTTTTTACCTGCATTTGTAAAAGCGATTGAAAGTGCCAAAATTGAAATTAGTCAGATTGTTGAAAATAAAGCAACCCCTTCATTTGAAAATACAATTGAAGCCTTAGAATATACAGCAGAGCAACTCGATCGTATTTCTAGTATTTTCTTTAATTTGAATGCCGCAGAAACCAATGAAGAAATTCAAAAAATAGCGCAGGAAGTATCCCCGTTGCTAACTGAATTTTCAAATGATGTGGCTTTAAACACAGCGCTTTTTGAACGCGTTAAATCCGTTTACAACAACAAAGAATCACTTTCATTAACAGAAGAACAAAAAACACTTTTAGATAAAAAATATAAAGGATTTTCTAGAAATGGTGCCAACCTCAACTCCAAACAAAAAGAGCTATTACGTGCTATTGACAAAGAGCAAAGCCAGCTGAAACTTACCTTCGGAGAAAACATTTTAGCTGAAACGAACCGGTATGAACTTCTCATTTCCAAACAGTCAGATTTAGATGGACTGCCAGAAGGTGCCATTGAAGCTGCCAAACAACTTGCGGATGAAAAGAACAAAAAAGGCTGGTTGATTACTCTTGACTATCCGAGCTATATACCGTTTATGACTTATGCAAAAAATAGAGCCTTACGAAAAAAACTTGCCCTGGCATTTGGACAAAAAGGGTTTCAAAATGATGCTTTAGACAATCAAGCCATTGTATTAAAAATTGCGCAGTTACGTTACAAAAGAGCACAACTTCTTGGTTACCAAACACATTCTCATTTTGTATTGGAAGAACGAATGGCTAAAACACCTGAAACCGTACGCACTTTTTTAGAAGACCTCTTGGAAAAAGCACTGCCAGCTGCCAAAAAAGAATTTGATGAACTGGAGCGTTTTGCCAAAAAACTAGACGGTATTGAGCGTTTGGAAAAATGGGACAGTGCTTATTATTCTGAAAAGCTAAAACAGCAACGCTTCAATTTTGATGACGAACAATTAAAACCTTACTTTAAATTAGAAAATGTCATTGAAGGTGCTTTTGTGGTTGCCAAAAAATTATTTGGATTACAGTTTATTCAAACAGATGCAATTGACACCTATCACAACGAGGTAATGACCTACAAAGTTGAGGACTCAGAACATAACTTAGTAGCCATTTTTTACGCAGATTTTTTTCCAAGAGCTGGCAAACGCAATGGTGCTTGGATGACCTCATTCAAATCTCAATATGTAAAAAACACATTAAACGAAAGACCACACGTATCCATCGTTTGTAATTTCACAAAACCGACTGCGACAAAACCCTCTTTATTAACGTTTAACGAAGTGACCACACTTTTTCACGAGTTTGGACATGCCCTTCATGGAATGCTAGCAAACACCGTATATCCGAGTTTGTCGGGAACAAGTGTGGCATGGGACTTTGTAGAACTTCCAAGTCAAATTATGGAAAATTGGTGTTATGAGAAAGAAGCGTTAGCACTCTTTGCAAAGCATTACGAAACGGGTGAAATCATCCCTATGGATCTTATTGACAAAATAAAAGCAGCTTCTACTTTTCAACAAGGAATGCAAACACTTAGACAATTGAGTTTTGGATTATTGGACATGAGTTGGCACGGTATTAACCCAACTGAAATAACTGATGTAAAGCAGCATGAAACCGCTGCATTCCTAGAAACACAATTGTTTCCAGATGTCCCACAAAACTGTATGTCAACAGCATTTGCACACATATTTCAAGGGGGCTATTCATCAGGATATTACAGCTACAAATGGGCTGAGGTTTTGGATGCGGATGCGTTTGAGTATTTTAAAGAAAATAATCTTTTTGACCCACAAATTGCTACGGCTTTCAAAACACATATTTTAAGTAAAGGAGGCACACAAGACCCCTTAGAATTATACGTTAAATTTCGAGGGCAAAAACCAAAATCAGAAGCCTTATTAAAAAGATCCGGTCTTTTGAACTAGAGTCAAAATAACCACAAAAAGAAGAGCGAAAACAGGGATGGATTCTACCCAAAAAGAAGCGTAATATCGCCCCTGTTGTTTCTGGCTTTTAGCCAAAAGCACTGCCGATAGGACTCCAATAAAGCAGGCTGTTAAAAAGATATTATGACTGAATTTATGTTTAAAAAATTCTAACAAAATAGAATCCCCTAACAAAGCAAATCCTATAATCTTAGTGTTTTTAATTCCAATTTTTTGTGGAATGGTTGAAAGGTGAACTTGATCTTCGTCTAAATCGCGAATTTCAAAAGGAAGCATTAAAACAATAACGATAAATGTACGTTGTACCACTAAAATCCAATGATTCATATTGAGTGCTAGTTTAGATTCTAAAACAGGTAATACCACCGTTGTCATCGCCCAAACAACTGCAATAATATAAATTTTAACACCCCCTATTGACCTTAAGTTTTTCGGAGTCTTAACTCCCATAGGAATTGCATAGAAAAAAGTGATCAATCCTAAAAACACAAAGAGAATTTGACTGTTTTGCTGCAGTTGAAAAAATACAGACACAAACCCTATCAAACTCAAAACAGACACCAATTGAATGTATTTTAATCGAGTTGTAAGAGAGCGGTAATAAAACTTGGTAAAACCAAAATACTTGACAAAATTATAGCCAGCAACTGACGCACAAAAAGCAGCCGCATAAAAAATTATTGGAATATTTAATTCGAATTCATAAGCTGTTAAAACACAAAAAGAAAGCACTGCAAATGCAACATGCATACTACTATTTATATAAAAATCAAGGAAGCTCTTAAAACGAATCATAAAACAAAAATAAGTAAACTGTTAATAACCCTTTTATTTGTTTGATAACTTTAATTTTTAGAAAATTAAATCTTTATTAAATTCCTTAATTTTGCTATCTATTTATGAATCTTTCACGATGAAAACAGATGTATTTGCCGCAAGGCATATCGGACCAAAAGAAGCACACTGCAATGAGATGTTAAAGCTTGTTGGGTCAAATTCTATCGAAGAATTAATCAGTGAAACCGTTCCCGATAACATTCGACTCCAATCTCCCTTAAACTTAGAAGCGCCTTTAAGTGAGCAAGAATATATTGAACACATTCACCAGCTCGCCTCAAAAAACAAGGTCTATAAATCTTTTATTGGAATGGGCTACCACCCTTCCAATCTTCCAGCGGTTATTCAAAGAAATATTCTAGAAAATCCGGGATGGTACACGGCTTATACACCCTACCAAGCTGAGATTGCTCAAGGACGTTTAGAAGCATTGCTCAATTATCAAACCATGATTTCTGACTTGACAGGAATGGAGCTTGCCAATGCCTCATTATTAGACGAAAGTACGGCTGCTGCTGAAGCAATGGCACTCTTATTTGCAGTCCGTCCAAAAACGCAAGTAAAAGCGGGCACTGTAAAGTTTTTTGTTTCGGATGAAGTGCTGCCACAAACACTTTCTGTCTTAAAAACACGTGCAACTCCGATTGGGATTGAACTTGTAGTAGGAGCTGTTAACAATTTCGATTTTTCAACAGATTTTTTTGGCGCACTTCTTCAATATCCAGGAAAATCGGGGCTGATTATGGATTTGAATAACTTTATTTCTAAGTCGAACCAAAACGATATTAAAGTAGCGGTTGCTGCTGATATTCTTAGTTTAGTTGTTTTAGAAGCTCCCGGTAAAATGGGTGCAGATGTCGTAGTAGGCACTACCCAACGTTTTGGAATTCCGATGGGTTATGGTGGGCCGCATGCTGCCTATTTTGCAACAAAAGAACTCTACAAACGATTTATTCCCGGTAGAATTATTGGAGTCACTAAGGACATGGATGGCAATCGTGCTTTGCGAATGGCACTCCAAACACGCGAACAACATATCAAAAGAGATCGGGCAACTTCCAATATTTGTACTGCACAAGTATTATTGGCGGTAATGGCAGGAATGTATGCCGTATATCACGGTCCAAAAGGTCTGAAATATATTGCTAATAAAGTTCATTATACCGCCGTTGCTTTAGCGGAAGCTTTAGAAGGTTTAGGTTTTAAATTAGTACATCAGTCCTTTTTTGACACCATTCAAGTTCGTGTAACAGAGAATTCTAATCTCAAAACTAACGCAGAACAAAAAGAAGTTAATTTTTATTATCCAGATGCAACAACCGTTTCTATATCGATAAATGAAACAACAACGCTCTCGGATCTTAATTTGATTGTTTCCATTTTTACGGAGGTTTATAGCAAAAAGACAACTCAGCTTCAAGTCGTGAGTTCCAACATAAGAATCCCAGAAACCACACAACGTCAATCTGATTTCATGACCAATGTAATTTTTAACAGTCACCACTCAGAAACGGAACTGATGCGTTACATAAAGCGTTTGGAACGCAAAGATTTGTCCTTAAACTTTTCGATGATTTCATTGGGATCTTGTACGATGAAACTCAATGCTGCGGTAGAAATGCTGCCACTAAGCTGGCCAAACTGGGGTAATATTCACCCGTTCGCTCCCCTAGATCAAGTGGAAGGCTACCGAACGGTCCTCACTAAACTCGAAGCACAACTCACAGAAATCACCGGGTTTGCAGGAACCTCCCTACAACCAAACTCAGGAGCACAAGGAGAATTTGCTGGATTGATGGTCATAAGAGCCTATCATGAATCTAGAGGCGATCAGCACCGCAAAATCTGTATCATTCCATCCTCTGCACACGGAACCAACCCCGCAAGTGCCGTAATGGCTGGTATGAAAGTTGTGGTAACAAAATCATCTGAAAACGGAAATATTGATGTTGAGGATTTAAGAGAAAAAGCGACTCTCCATAAGGATAATTTAGCAGCCTTAATGGTAACTTATCCCTCCACACACGGAGTATATGAATCTGCAATTAAAGAAATTACTCAAATCATTCATGACAATGGTGGACAGGTTTATATGGATGGCGCAAACATGAATGCACAAGTAGGTCTTACAAATCCTGGAAATATTGGTGCCGATGTATGTCACTTGAACCTTCACAAAACATTTGCAATTCCACATGGTGGAGGAGGTCCGGGCGTTGGCCCTATCTGTGTTGCAAAACAATTAACCCCCTTTTTACCAGGAAACCCCCTAATTGAAACAGGAGGATCAGCAGCCATTAATTCCATTTCTGGTGCACCCTTTGGATCTTCCTTAGCTTGTTTGATCTCTTACGGCTATATCAAAATGCTTGGAGCTGAAGGATTGACAAACTCAACAAAAATTGCGATCCTTAATGCCAACTATATCAAAGAACGCCTTCAAGGGCATTACAACACATTATACTCTGGAGAACAAGGACGTGCAGCTCATGAAATGATTATCGATTGTCGCAGTTTTAAAACAAATGGCATTGAAGTAGTGGACATTGCAAAACGATTGATGGACTTTGGGTTTCATGCACCTACAGTTTCCTTTCCTGTTGCTGGCACTATGATGATTGAACCCACAGAAAGTGAAGGAAAAGCAGAAATGGATCGTTTTTGTGATGCTATGATTGCAATTCGAAAAGAAATAGAAACCGCCACCAAAGACCAACCTAACAACCCCCTAAAAAATGCTCCCCATACTCAAGAAATGCTCACCAAAGATGTATGGGAATTTCCTTACAGTAGAGCCGTCGCTGCATTTCCATTAGATTATATAAAAGAAGATAAATTTTGGCCGTCTGTCCGTCGAGTCGATGACGCGTATGGCGATCGAAATTTAATATGTACATGTGCACCAATAGAAGCATATGAAGAAGCTTAATACACATACTATGAATATCAAAATTACAGGAGTCGGGAGTTACATTCCAAAACTAGTACAGAAAAATGAAGCCTTTCAACAACATTCATTTTTAAACATTGATGGATCTGAAATCCCATCCTCTAATGAGGTAATCGTAAAAAAATTTAAAGCCATAACTGGCATTTCCGAACGCCGCTACGCAGAAGACCATCTAACGGCTTCTGATTTAGGGGCATTGGCCGCTGAAAAAGCCATAACCGATGCAGGGATCGATCCTGAAACTTTAGACTACATCATTCTTGCACATAACTTTGGAGATGTCAAATCGGGTTCTATTCAAAGTG
>JABAZA010000009.1 GCA_018608725.1 Flavobacteriaceae bacterium | reverse complement strand
TATCCAAGTTAATATCTTAATTCCTGCAAATATACTACCTTTTACCGTACCAGAAACTTTTGAAACTCCTATTCTATTGCGATACCTTACGGGGATTTCCCTATAAGTAAATTGTTGTTTTAATATTTTTAATTGCATTTCAACCGTCCACCCATAAGTAGGGTCTTCCATTTTTAAGGACATTAAGGTGTCAAATTTAATCGCACGAAACGGCCCCAAATCTGTAAATTTTGATTTAAAAAACACACGCATTAAAAAGGTTGCCAGCCAATTTCCGAAAATTTGTTGAGGCTGCATCGCGCCTTTTTCTCTAAAGTTTTTGACCCGATTCCCAACCACAAAATCAATATCATTTTCAATAATAGGGGCTATAATTTTTGTGAGTTCTTCAGGGTAATCACTATAATCCCCATCCAAAAACACCACGATATCAGTAGTTTTTTTTTGTTGTTTTATGTGCTCAATTCCTTTTAAACACGCATTACCATAACCTGCTTTAAATTCTGTTAGCACAGTAGCGCCAGCATCCTTTGCGTTTTTTTCTGTAGCATCGGTTGAGTTGTTATTGACTACGATAATTTCATGTACGAAATCTGGGAGGTCTCGGATGACGTTTCCTATAGAATTTTCTTCATTATAGGCAGGAATTATAACGGTTATAGTTTCGGTCAAATGAGTTTAATTCTTTAATTCCTGTTGCTGAGCTGGCACAATATAAGTATCGAAATACCATGATGACCATTTCTCTAAACTAAGAAATATGCCAAAGCCTAATACAATTATGGTTATGATAAGAATTAGCATATTTTTACGTTTTCTTTTAGGGTCTATAGAGCATTGATTTTGTTTTTTCCTGAAAGAATATACGCCATATATTCCAATTAGAATAGCGACTCCCTTGAGGATTAAAGAACCTGTTCCTTCACTTCCATCATCATTGTAAAAGAAATCAGCAAATGAGATTGCATAAACGCCTCCCATAAGACCAAACATAAACAAAACTGCTGGTGCAACACAACATATTATGCCAGCAAATGCAGCACTTAAGGAGTATTTTAAACTCCATTTTAAAAGACTAGGTGACTTTTTGGTAAACATAAGTTATAGATATTTAAGGTTAGTCAAAGTTACAGAATATGTTTTACATAATAGGCTTCTAGTGTTTTGGGTGATGCTCCAAAGATTTTTTTTAAGTGAATCATCCAAAAATGAAATTGTAATTTCCAGATACCATTGGATTGATACCTTCTTGATGATGTTGTCAGCCAATACGGAAGTACCTTAAAATTATATTGTTTATATAATTTATAAATTAAGTCATTATCTTCATAAATAACGAAATCTTCATTAAACCCTCCTATAGCTTCAAAGGCTATTTTTTCTATAAATAAACTTTGATCGCCTCCACGGCATGATTTCCAATTAAATTGTGTAAACCATCCTGCCAATTGTAACCACCAATGGGAGTTGTCAAATTTCATTTTAAAACAGCCTGTTTTTGATCCTTTATCCATGGCATCTACAATGTATTGGTCAAAGTGTTTTGGCGGTATGGAGTCTGCATGTAAAAAATACAAAACGCTGCCTTTGGATTGTGATGCTCCAAAATTCATTTGTTTTGCACGTCCTTTAGGACTGTTTAATCCAATGATTTTTGGCTGTGTTTTTGAAAGTTCAGACACTATTTTTTGAGAACCATCTGTACTGCCACCATCCACGACCAGTATTTCTGAAATTAAGGGATCGTTCGAATTTTGGACCAAATAGTCCAATAAGCCTCCTATGTTTTTAGCTTCATTTAAAACAGGTATAATGACACTGATCTTATTCATTCAGAGACCAATTATAGTTTTGATAGTTAATTTTTGTTTCAGGGTGAATTTTCAATGTACTGTAATTGTTCAGGTAGTTAATAAAAGCAGCTCCTTTTGGAAAATCAGATTTAAACCATTTGAAGATTTTTGAAATTGTAATTTGAGATGCTGTTAAACTATTTTTGGAAGCATCGTTTATAAATTCCTTTGCGACTTCATCTAATTGATCGTTCAAAGTCTCCGGCTCATAAGCATAATTCAGAAGTTTTGGACAAGATTCAGAGGCACATACAATGGCAAAATGAATTCGCGGATCGCCCATAGGTCTTAAAATTTTATGTTCAATGGTATTCAAAGACATCGTTTCCCCGTTGATTTTAAAAAAGGTTTGATCCCATGGATCGTTTAAATCTTTAATGCTTTTTAGGGGGTAATTATCAAGAATTAGTTGAATTGTATAGGCATTATAAGCATTGATCCAATAGGCTTTTGTTTCGGCATTGCTCCAGTTGTCTTTGGGAGAATTTGAGGCTAAATCATTTAGGTAGTCATTCAAGACTATTCGATTATTTTGTAAATCCCTATAGTTTACATTTCCATTTTTAGCGACATAAACTTGTAAAACATCCGTCCATTTAGAATGGTCGATAGTTTGAGCACTGGCAGTACAAAAGCACAGAAGAAAACTACAAATTAAAAAGTGGATCTGTTTCATGAGTTGTTTAGGTTAACAACAGCCTCCGCCATCATAATGGAAGGTGGAGTCGCTAATATAGATATCGTTTCGGTTTAAGTTTGCCAGGGCAGCAGCGGTTTTGTCACAAATCGCTAAGGGTTGGTTTTTCACTAAAACATGCCCTGCTTCATCATCAAAAAAGGCTTCTTTGCCGTAATATATCGCTGCTTTTCCTGTAAAAACACATGGCCCGTCTGTAGGCATTGGGTCTTTGATGGCAGCAACTTCAATCGATTCAATGTAGATTAATTCTTCAGTATTATAATCAAGGGGATCTAGGATTCTATAGGGTTTTCGAGCTCTTATTTCGATGGTTCCAAATCCGGCATCTGTGAGCATTTTCACATATTCAGCGATTGGAATACTTCCACTCAAGCACAAGGCTCTAAGACGTTCGTCCTCACGAAGTCTGTCGTTCATGGGCTGCTCACAGGTAGGGTCGCTCATTACCAATTTCCCGTGTGGTTTTAGCACCCGATACATTTCAGAAATTGCTTTTTTGAGTTCTTCGACCTTAAAAATATTAAACAAACAATTTTGTGCGGCCACATCGATACTGTTATCTTCAACAGGTAAGTTGAGGGCATCTCCTTTTTTGAGACTCACAAACTCATTACTGAACCAAGGATTTTGAGCTTCAGCTTCGGCGAAATTTTTTTTGGAAGCCTCTAACATTTCATCGACCACATCCACTCCAATCACGCCGTCTTTTTGACGACTGAAATAGGCAAATTGGAGCAATTCCATTCCGCCACCAACACCCACATATAATATTTTTGGATTATTGGTTAGGTCACGGGCATGAACGGTGCTTCCACAACCATAATTCATCTCTTGCATAATCTTCGGGATTTTCAGCCCTGGAAGTTCCCAAATGGGGTTGGTGGTACAGCAGAGTCCAATATCAGGACTGAGAGCAGCTTCTTTGTAAACGTCGTGGGTAGTGTCTAGGTAGCTCATTATTATAAGATTTTTATTAATTCTTTAAACAGGGTGATCATATCAGGTTCGGCTTTTGTAGCCATTTCAATAATTTCCGAAATATCAACGGGTTTTAAGTTTTCAGGATCACATTCATCGGTTAAAACAGAAACAGCCGCTACTTTTAATTTAAGATGATTTGCCACAATAATTTCTGGAACCGTACTCATGCCTACGGCATCGGC
>JABAZA010000079.1 GCA_018608725.1 Flavobacteriaceae bacterium | reverse complement strand
TAGAATTAGATATCGAAATTGCAGGTGGAGGACACTGGTCGTTCAAACTAGCAAGACAATAGGATTTTAAAACCCTATTAATTTAATAAATGAACATCCTCCATATATTTTTATGGGGGATGTTTAATTTTATAAAGGGACTCCAAAACAGTGTGGTGAAATTCACATCAACTTCTTACAGAATGACCATGTTTCAACCCTCAGTAGCTTTTTTATAGGCTGGGGCGTAGGCAGCGTAGTATTTCAATTAGTACTACAAAACGGAATGTGAAATCCATACAAGAAGATGGTGAACTTACAGAGTATCCTAAATTTAAAGTATCAAATTAATTAAATTGAAATTAATTAAAAAAATGAAACGAAATTTCACCTTTTTTTAAAATTTCCTTAAATTCGTAACTATGAAAAACTCAAATACTTTCACTCTTTTTTTTACAATTTTAATAGGGTTAGCCTCTGGAGGCTGTTCTTCTAGTGATGAAAATCAAAACAGCACACCTTCTAATCCTGTTGTAATTGAAGGGTCTGGAAATAATGACGTATTAGTCTGGTCTGATGAATTTGATGGTAATGGAGCCATTAATAGCCAATTTTGGAACTATGAAACCGGCGGCGGTGGTTGGGGGAACCAAGAAGTACAAGTTTACTCCACTAGTAGTGCTAATATCGTGAAAGAAAATGGCATTTTGAAAATAACGGCTTTGAAAAAACCGAATGGAACCTATACTTCTGCGCGTATTACAACTCAAAATAAAGTCGATTTTAAATATGCCCGCATTGACATTCGTGCAAAACTTCCTTCTCTAGCGGGGACTTGGCCAGCGCTGTGGATGTTAGGTGACAACTTTTCTAACAGCTCCGTAGGATGGCCTAAATGTGGCGAGATTGATATCATGGAGCAATTCGCAGACAAAACGTATGTGCAAGCGACCTGCCATTGGGAACATAACGGATCAACCGCCAGCTATGGACTCCCAACAAATTTAAGTACGCCAACAGCGTTTCATACCTACTCTATAGATTGGAGACAAGGCAGTATCAAAGCGTATGTTGATAATGTTAAATATTTTGAAATGTCAACAAATAACACAATGCCTTTTGATGCGAACTTCTTTTTTATATTTAATGTTGCCATGGGAGGTACTAACGGAGGGACTATTGATCCAAATTTCACATCCGACTCAATGGAAGTAGATTATATACGTGTCTATCAATAAAATGATTAATCAGAGTTTAATAATTGGATTAATATTTTGTTTATTTGGAATACAATCTTGTAAAAAAGTTGACTCCACTACTACAAAAGAACGATCATCGTCTCTATCTTCAGTTGAACATATAGAGCAAAAGGTGACTCGCTTATTAAATCAAATGACCCTTGAAGAAAAGATCGGTCAGATGAACCAATACAATGGCTTTTGGGATCTTACAGGACCTGCACCAAGTAATGGGGATGCCGCCAAAAAATACGAACACCTTCGAAAAGGCTATGTAGGATCTATGCTCAATCTTAGAGGCGTTGAAAATGTTCGCAAAATTCAAAAAATTGCAGTCGAAGAAACCCGCTTAGGAATTCCTTTAATTATTGGATTTGATGTCATTCATGGTTATGAAACCCTCAGCCCAATTCCTTTAGCAGAATCCGCAAGTTGGGATTTAGAAGCCATTAAAAAATCAGCAGAAGTAGCAGCAGAAGAAGCAGCGGCGGCAGGAATAAACTGGACGTTTGCACCCATGGTCGATATTTCCCGCGATGCGCGCTGGGGACGTGTCATGGAAGGTGCCGGTGAAGACCCCTATTTAGGTTCTAAAATTGCGTTTGCGAGAGTGCAAGGATTTCAAGGATCAGATTTATCCCACCACAGCACACTTGCAGCCTGTGCCAAGCATTTTGCGGCCTATGGCTTTGCAGAATCAGGAAGAGAGTACAACACTGCTGATATAGGAACATCAACCTTAAACAATAGTGTTTTTCCACCCTTTCAAGCCACTGTAGATGCAGGAGTAAGAACCTTTATGAACTCCTTTAATGAACTCAACGGGATTCCAGCTACAGGAAACACCTATCTACAAAGAGATATTCTCAAAGGCAAATGGGAGTTTGACGGATTCGTCGTTTCCGATTGGGGCTCTATTGAAGAGATGATTCCCCACGGATATGCAAAAGATAATAAGCATGCCGCTCAAATGGCAGTCAACGCAGGCTCTGATATGGATATGGAATCCTACTTATATGTCAATGAATTAGCAAACTTAGTTCGAGAAGGAACCGTCAAAGAAGCTTATATTGACGATGCTGCCAAACGAATTTTACGTGTAAAATTTGAACTCGGTCTGTTTGATGACCCCTATAAATATTGCGATGCACAACGCGAGAAGGAAGTCATAGGACAACAAGCCTTTCATGAGGCATCTTTGGATATGGCCAAAAAATCGATAGTCCTTTTAAAGAATGAAAACCAACTATTGCCACTCAAAAAACAAGGGCAAAAAATCGCTTTAATTGGAGCCTTAGCATCAGATAAAACAAGCCCTCTAGGAAGTTGGAGAATTGCCGCTAAAGACAACTCGGCAGTATCTGTTTTAGAAGGAATGCAAGCCTATACCGGAAACCAATTAACCTACGCCAAAGTCGCCGATGTAAGCTTAGGTAAAACAAAATTTACTGAAGAAGTTAAAATAAATACAACCGATAAAAGCGAATTCACACAAGCCATTGCTGTGGCTAAAAAAGCCGATGTTGTGGTGATGGTATTAGGAGAAATTGGCTATCAAAGTGGAGAAGGTAGAAGCCGTACAGAACTCGGTTTGCCAGGTGTGCAACAAGAGCTTTTAGAAGCTGTTTATAACGTTAATAAAAACATTGTTTTAGTTTTAAACAACGGAAGACCCTTAGTCTTAAACTGGCATCAAGAACATCTCCCCGCAATTGTGGAAGCCTGGCAGTTAGGTACTCAAAGTGGAAATGCAATTGCACAAGTACTTTATGGGGATTATAACCCAAGTGGAAAATTACCAATGAGTTTTCCAAGAGCCGTGGGGCAAATTCCGATCTATTATAACCACAAAAATACTGGTCGCCCTATAATGCCAACACCCAGCACCGTATTTTGGTCACACTATCAAGATGTAGAGAATACACCTCTGTATCCCTTCGGATTTGGATTAAGCTATACGACATTTGAATACAGCGATCTTCAAGCTCAAGTGGTTTCTACTAATGAAGTAAACGTTTCAGTCACACTTAGAAACACCGGAACATTTACAGGGAAGGAAGTTGTACAACTCTATCTCAAAGACCACTATGCAAGTGTTACGCGCCCAGTAAGAGAACTTAAAGGCTTTGAATTGGTCAGACTTGAGCCAAATGAACATAAAAAAATCTCTTTTAAGCTCACAGAAAAAGAACTTGGCTTTTATAATAATGCCGGCGATTTTGTTCTAGAACCAGGTGACTTTTCAATCTTTGTTGGTGGTGATTCAACCACCAACCTTCAATCTAAAATTACATTATAATGATTACACGAGTACTACTTACACTGTTTATGGTTTTATATTTGAAACCTCAGAACACTTCACACACTAACCTTGTGTTCTCGGATGAATTTAACGAAGGCAAGTTAGACTTGAGTAGCTGGTCCTATGAACTCGGAAATGGCTGTCCAAACCTCTGTGGATGGGGCAATAATGAATTACAAGTATATACCAAAAAAAATGTATCTACAGTTAATAATCAACTTGTTATTTCTGCAACTAAACAGGGAGATAACTATTATTCCGGCCGTATCTCAAGCAAAGATAAATTTGAATTTAAATATGGCACTATTGAAGTCAAAGCCCAGCTTCCAAAAGGCAAAGGTCTATGGCCAGCGATATGGATGTTAGGTCACGACATTAATGTAAAGGGATGGCCAGCCTGTGGCGAAATTGACATTATGGAGTATGTTGGAAAAACTCCTGGAGAAATTCACACCACACTACACACACCAGAGAGTTTTGGCAAGTCTTTCAATACTAAAGTCACGAGTATAGAAACTATTGAGGAGGGTTTTCACATTTATAAGACCAAATGGGATGCTAATCAAATTCAATTTTATATTGATGATGCACTCGTATATACGTTTTCACCACAACAAAAAGACGACAAAACGTGGCCTTTCAATAAACCATTTTACATCATTCTAAATTTGGCAATTGGTGGTAACTTTGGTGGTCCTGAAGTGGACAATTCAATCTTCCCAGAAAAATTTATTATAGATTACGTAAAAGTATATCAATAATATTCTGTTAGAAGCGGCTTTTTAATTCCGTCATTATAAGCTCAGAAGCCCCTTTGTTGTCTTCTATAAAATCCTTGTTTTTTTGACCACATTCCACTCGTTTTTTTGGGTCATTAACAAGCATGTTTATCGTTGACTCAAGAGACGCAAAAGTACGAATACTAAACAAGCCTCCTTTGGATAACATGGCTTTTGCTTCAGGAAATTTTTTATAATTTTTACCAATCACAATTGGAACACCAAAGGTGGCTGCCTCTAGCGTATTATGAAGCCCCGTACTACCCATGGCGCCACCCACATAAGCAATGTCTGCATAGTTATATATTTTGGTTAACAAGCCAATGGTGTCAACTACAAAAACAGACTTGTCATTCAGAGTTTCGTTCTTATAATTAGAGTAAAGTACTGTTGGTTTTTGAATCCGTTTTGTAAGTGATTTAATCTGATTTAAATCCATATTGTGAGGCGCAATTACAAACTTAACATCGTCCTTACAATTATTTATATACTCAACAAGGAGCAATTCATCCTCTGGCCAAGTACTTCCAGCAACAATACAGGTTTGATTATTTTTGAATTCTGCAATAAAATCCAATGAATTATCTGTGGTTGTTTGATTGCCAACACGATCAAAACGTGTGTCGCCTGAAATGGTAACGGCATCGTAGCCAATAGAATTTAATAACACTTTTGAACCGCTGTCTTGTGTGAATATGTGATCAAAGGAAAAGAGTAATTTTTTAAACCATCCACCATAAAATTTAAAGTACGCTTGAGAGGGTCTAAACAGTGCAGAAATTAATATAGAAGTGATGTTTCTACGTTTTAATTCTAGTAAATAATTCGGCCAAAGATCATATTTTACAAACACCACCAAATCAGGATGAGTGAGATCTAAAAATTTTTTCACTTCAGATTTTTGATCCAAAGGGAGATACACCACAACATCTGAAATCGGATTATTTTTTCTAATTTCATACCCCGAAGGAGAGAAAAAAGTCAGCACAAACTTGTGGTCTTTATAGTGGTTTTTTAAAGCTTCAAAGACGGGTAGTCCCTGTTCATATTCGCCTAAAGACGCACAATGCATCCAGATCACTTTATCTGTTTGTTTTAGTTCTTGTGCTAAAATTTGATAACTTTCGCTACGTCCTTCTTGCCCTTTTTGAATTTTTTTGTGAAAGCCTCCAAAAAGACGTACAGTAATTGCTGCGAATCCAACGATGATGTTATAAAAAAGTCCCAATAGTGATTATTTAAAGCTAAAATACATTCTTTATATTAATTTTATGACTAAGCAATGCTAATTTTGTATTTTTGTTGGGGCAAAATGTAATGCTTCATAACCTAATTTAAATATATGAACAAAATTCAAATGGTTGACCTAAAAGGTCAGTATGCATCAATAAAAGAGGTTGTAAATACTTCTATTCAAGAAGTTATTGATAACGCATCTTTTATCAACGGCCCAAAAGTTAAAGAATTTCAAGCAAATTTAGAAGCCTACCTAGGAATCAAACATGTGATTCCATGTGCCAATGGAACCGATGCCTTACAAATTGCGATGATGGGATTGGGTTTAAAACCGGGTGATGAAGTTATCACCGCCGATTTTACCTTTGCCGCAACTGTTGAAGTGATCGCTTTGTTAGGACTTACTCCCGTTTTAGTGGATGTGGATCCCGATAAATTCAATATTGATGTTGCTGCAATCAAAAAAGCAATCACCCCAAAAACAAAAGCAATTGTACCCGTACATTTATTTGGTCAGTGTGCCAATATGGATGCCATAATGGAACTGGCAAAAGCTCATAATTTATATGTAATCGAAGATAATGCGCAAGCGATCGGTGCAACATACACTTCAGAAAATGGCTCAAAAGCCAAAGCAGGAACGATTGGCCACGTAGCATCTACCTCCTTTTTTCCTTCAAAAAACTTAGGATGTTATGGAGATGGCGGGGCAATTTTTACGAATGATGATGACTTAGCACACACTATAAGAGGAATTGTAAATCATGGAATGTACAAACGCTATCACCACGATGTCGTAGGCGTGAATTCTAGATTAGATTCGATCCAAGCAGCCGTATTAGACGCGAAACTTCCAAAATTAGATGCTTACAATAAAGCCCGTCAATCTGCCGCTCGAAAATACAACGCCGCCTTCAAAAACCATGATAATATTATCACACCAAAAGCGGGTAACGGATGTGAAACAATTTGTGACAACTGTGATTGCCACGTATTTCATCAATATACGTTAAAAATACAAAATGCAGATCGCGATGCTTTGGTGGCACATTTGCAATCAAAAGATATTCCTTGTGGAGTTTATTATCCTATTCCATTACACAAGCAAAAAGCCTATCAAGACGAACGTTATGATGATGCAGATTTTAAAGTCACAAACGCTCTAATCGATCAAGTTATCTCATTACCAATGCACACCGAATTGGACGACGATCAAATCGATTTTATTGCTTCGTCTGTTCTTGATTTTTTGTCTAAATAATATTAGTTAGACGATTCGATAGTATTTGAGGGTCGGCTTAAGAAAGACGATGTCAATAACAAAATCATTCCTGTAGTCACCGATAAATCGGCACTGTTAAAGATGCCCGTTTTGAACACACCACCAAGATCTATATACAAAAAATCGGTCACCGAGCCGTACAAAAATCGATCGTAAAGATTGGCTATTCCACCCCCTGCAATACAACACATCCCTATAATCGACAAGTTGTCAAGCGCTTTACTGGTAAAGACATAATATAATACAGCCCCCAAAACAATTACAGGCAGGATGAGTAAAAAAATGAGCTTCACCGTTGGATTTGAGTTGCTACCCATGCTTAAAAATGCACCTGAATTTTCTACATTCATCAATTGTAACTGTGAACCTAAAAGCTCTGTTCTTGAGCCTGGAACTACATTTTTGCGGACATATTCTTTTGAAACTTGATCCAAACCAATATTAAATAGGATGAGAATTAGTATTAAGATTTTTTTAGTGTTCATGCCGTTTCGTTTTCAAAAGTCGCTGCTTTTGTATTCATTTCTCTATCTATTTTTTTAACTAAACCTTGAAGTACATTGCCTGGCCCTACTTCAATAAATTCATTTGCACCATCCTGAATCATTTGCTGAACCGATTGCGTCCATTTGACAGGCGCTGTCAGTTGGGAAATTAAATTTGATTTAATCTCTGTTTCATTTAGAACCGGCATCGCTGTTACATTTTGGTAAATAGGACAACTAGGTGTATGGAATGTTGTATTTTCTATAGCCGCTGCCAATTGTTCTTTTGCGGGCGCCATTAAAGGCGAATGAAAAGCTCCTCCAACAGGGAGTACAAGGGCACGTCGTGCGCCTTTTTCTTTTAGTGCATCACAAGCCAAATGAATGGCATCAACCGCACCAGAAATTACCAATTGCCCAGGACAGTTATAGTTTGCAGCAACTACAACTCCATCAATTGATTGGCAAGTATTCTCAACAATTTCATTTTCTAACCCCAATACGGCTGCCATCGTTCCTTTTGTTAAATCACATGCTTTTTGCATCGCCTGCGCACGTTGAGAAACAAGTTTTAAACCATCTTCAAAACGAAGTGTGCCATTTGCGACCAAGGCTGAAAACTCACCAAGGGAATGCCCTGCAACCATATCCGGTTGAAAGCTCTCCCCTAAGCTTTTTGCTAAAATAACAGAATGCAAAAAAATCGCCGGCTGTGTCACCTTCGTTTCTTTTAAATCGTCAACACTTCCTTCAAACATAATGGATGTAATGTCAAACCCTAAAATGTCATTGGCTTGTTCAAAAAGTGATTTTGCTGCAGCTGAATTTTCATAGAGCGGTAATCCCATCCCCGAAAATTGAGCGCCTTGTCCTGGAAATATATATGCCTTCATAATGTTATATGTTTTTTTTAACGTCTTTTATATGTGATGTATGAAAAATCAAATTTATGCAAATCATCTTTTTTATTAAAGATACGATTGGTTTCTTTCCAAATCGTTTCGTTGATAACAGGAAAAAAAGTATCCCCTTCAAAATTGTGGTGTACTCTTGTAAATTCGATTGTATCCACGACTTTTAAAGCTTGTTTGTAAATTTCGCCGCCACCAATAATAAATGGATTGGGATCTAATTCCGCTTTTTTAATAGCCGATTCTAAAGAGTTTACGACGATGACACCCTCGGGAGTTTTATAATTTTGTTGTCTTGTAATAACAATGTGTGTTCTGTTGGGTAAGGGCTTTGGAAAACTCTCAAAGGTTTTTCGTCCCATGATAATGCAATGCCCAGAAGTAAGTTCTTTGAAGCGTTTCAAATCATTTTTTAAATGCCATATCAAATCATTGTCTTTGCCAATCACATCGTTTTCAGAGACGGCGACAATAAGTGAGAGGTTTGAAGGATGGTTTGTTGTTTTCAATTGAATAAACTTAGAGCACAAAAGTAAGGGTTTCCGTTAAATTAAACGGCAACGGCCCCTTTGATGTGTGGGTGAGGGTCATAACCTTCTAAAGTGAAGTCATCAAATGTAAAGTCAAAAATATCTGTAATCTCTGGATTTAGAGTCATTTTAGGAAGCGGGCGTAACTCTCTGGAGAGTTGTGTTTCCAGTTGCTCAATGTGATTACTATAAATATGAGCATCTCCAAAAGTATGAATGAACTCACCAGCTTCATAACCACAAACTTGTGCCATCATCATGGTAAGTAGTGCGTAAGAAGCAATGTTAAACGGAACTCCTAGAAAAATGTCGGCACTCCGTTGATACAATTGGCAAGATAATTTTCCATTGCTCACATAAAACTGAAAAAATGCATGACAAGGAGGAAGTGCGGCCTTATTATTTGCCACATTTTCGCCAAACGATTTTGAAGTGTCTGGAAGTACGGATGGATTCCAAGCAGACACCAACATACGTCGGCTATTGGGATTTGTTTTTAAGGTTTCAATAACTTCTGTAATTTGATCAATTCCATCACTATTCCAGTTGCGCCATTGGTGTCCATAAACAGGGCCAAGATCGCCATTTTCATCCGCCCAAGCATTCCAGATTTTAACACCATTTTCGGTTAGATAATCTGTATTTGTATCGCCTTTTAAAAACCAAAGCAGTTCATAAATAATAGATTTAAGATGCAATTTTTTGGTAGTCACCATTGGAAATCCTTCACTGAGATCGAAACGCATTTGATGTCCAAATACACTTTTAGTGCCTGTTCCGGTACGGTCTCCTTTTTCATTTCCAGTGTTTAGTACGTGGGATACAAGGTCTAGATATTGTTTCATTTCAGTGCTTTTTTGTAAAGTTAAAAATAAAAAAAGCTTCAATCTTAAAGAAATTGAAGCTTGTAATAATTTTAAAAGTTATTAACTATTTAGCCGATTATCGCACCAGCAATCGTTGCGGATAAAAGAGAGGCAATGGTTCCCCCAATGAGTGCTTTAATTCCAAACTCAGAAAGTGTTTTTCGTTGCCCTGGCGCTAACGACCCTATTCCTCCAATTTGAATCCCAATAGAAGCAAAATTAGCAAACCCACAAAGCATATACGTTGCCATAATGATGGACTTTTCATATTTTAAATGCAATAAGTTTAAGGGGTTTTTAAGATCCGCTAACTGAATATAACCTACAAATTCACTTGCTGCAAGTTTGATCCCTAAGAGCTGCCCCATTAGAGCGATATCTTCTTTTGCGATTCCTATCAACCACATTAGGGGAGCAAAAGCATAGCCTAGAATAAATTCCAATGAGAATGCTTCATAAGATGTATTTGATGCCACCCAGTCGTTTAGCGTGGTGAAATTTCCAACCCATCCAAGGACTCCATTGATCATGGCAATAAAAGCTAAAAATACCAAAAGCATTGCGCCAATATTTAACGCGAGTTTGAGGCCTTCAGTAGTCCCGTTTGCAATGGACTCTAAAATGTTTGAGCCAATTTTTTCTTGTGAGATATGAATTTCATTATCAATCTTTTCCACTTGTGGATAGAGCATTTTTGAGATGACAATCGCACCAGGTGCTGCCATTACAGAGGCGGTTAGTAAGTGTTTTGCATAAAACAAACGCAAGACTTCATCTTCCCCACCAAGAAACCCAATATAAGCTGCCAAAACACCTCCGGCGACTGTTGCCATACCGCCAATCATGACTAATAATATTTCGGAACGATTCATTTTTTCTAAATACGCCTTAATCATTAAGGGCGATTCTGTTTGACCTAAAAATATATTTCCTGCAACACTCAAGCTCTCTGCTCCAGAAACCTGAAGAAGTTTACTAAGCAGCCAAGCCAATCCTTTTACAACGCGCTGAATAATGCCTAAATAAAATAAAACAGACGTCAGTGCCGAAAAGAAAATAACCGTTGGTAAAATTGAAATAGCGAACGTTACTAAAGGAGCTTCAATTTTCCCCGTAGAAAACGCAGCGAATAGAAACTTAGTTCCTTCCATTGTAAAATCTAATACCGCAATAAATAAACTTCCAACCCACTCAAAAAATGATTGAACAATCGGGACTTTTAAAACTCCAATGGCTAAAATGATCTGAGCTCCTAAACCCAATCCAACGGTTCTCCAGTTGATTGCTTTTCTGTTGGAACTCAAGAGGTATGAGATCAAAATCAACACAAACATTCCTAGAAGTCCTCTAAAAAGACTGTTTAGTGTAAACCCTTGACTTGATACGATTTCGGAGGATTCCTGTGCGGCAACCGACTGGATATTTGTAAACAATACAAATACAATTAGCATTAATTTTTTCATTCTGCTTGTTATTAGCGTTTAGAGATTTCGTCTCTTAACTTTGCAGCCGTTTCATAATCTTCATCCGCAACGGCCTTTGTTAGTAACTCTTGTAATTTTTTAATCGATTTAGAGGAATAGCCGTCGTCGGAAACTTCTATTTCTTCGGTTTCAAACTCTAAATCGTCAAATAACAACACCTCTTCAGGCTGATTTTCCTCATCTTCTTTTTTGGAATCTGTTTTTAATATGATTCCAGCTTTTTCTAAAATGTTTTTATAGGTAAATATGGGTGCAGAAAAACGCAATGCGAGTGCAATCGCATCGCTAGTTCGCGCATCGATAATTTCTTCAATCTTGTCGCGTTCGCAAATAAGAGAGGCGTAAAACACACCATCCACTAATTTGTGAATAATGACTTGTTTTACAACGATGTCAAATCGATCGGAAAAGTTTTTAAATAAATCGTGCGTTAAAGGTCTTGGGGGTTGGATGTCTTTTTCTAAAGCGATTGCGATAGATTGTGCTTCGAAAGCTCCAATAACAATTGGAAGTTTTCGTTGCCCATCTACTTCACTCAATATCAAAGCATAAGCACCGCTTTGAGTTTGACTGTATGAAATACCTTTTATGTTGAGACGAACTAAACTCATAAGTTATAACACAAAGAACAGTTTTAATTCGTAAAGTACCAAACCCTTGACAAATTAGTTTATAATTAAAGTGCAGTAAAAAACAGTGGTTCAAATCGAACTACAAGTTTTAAACCTCATTAATTTTGAGCTTTGAATACTTTTAATTTTTCAATCAATTGCGGCACCACTTCAAAAGCATCTCCTACAATTCCATAATCGGCAGCTTTGAAAAAAGGTGCCTCAGGATCGGTATTAATAACGACTTTTACTTTAGAAGAATTAATTCCTGCCAAATGCTGAATAGCCCCCGAAATTCCAATGGCAATGTATAAGTTTGTTGCCACAGGTTTCCCTGTTTGTCCTACATGTTCACTGTGGGGTCTCCATCCCAAATCAGACACAGGTTTCGAACAAGCGGTTGCAGCTCCAAGAACGTCTGCCAATTCTTCGACCATCCCCCAATTTTCAGGACCTTTTAATCCACGACCTGCCGACACTACGACTTCTGCATCTGCAATACTGACTTTGTCACTTGCTTTATCAACCGAGGTTACTTTTGTTGAAGAGTTTACCAAGTTAGGAGAAAAATCTTCTAGTTGTGTCGTAGTCATATTTTCTACCAAACCAAACGAATTATTAGAGACCCCTATGATTTTTACTGCAGTTGAAATTTCAGTATTGCAAAACGCTTTATTTGTAAAGGCAGTGCGTTTTACAACAAAAGGGCTTAAGCTCGAGGGAGCTGCAACGACATTGGATGCGTAGCCAGCCTTCAGTCCAACCGCTAAAAGAGGTGCAATATAACGACTGTCGGCACTTGCACTTAAAATGACAACTGTTGCGGCTTCTTTTTCTGAAGCTTGTCTGATGATATCTGCATATATTTTGGCATTAAATACACTCACTGTGTTTACGTTTAACACCTTTTCTACGCCGTAAGTTCCTAACTCAGAAGCATCGTTTGCGTTAAAAGTTAGTGCCACTAGGTTTGTGCCCATAGCTTCTGCTACGGCCTTGCCATATGATGCAGCTTCTAAAGCTGCTTTTTTGAATTTTCCTTGATCGGATTCTGTATATACTAAAACGGACATAATTCTTTTTTTAAAATTAAATAACTTTAGCTTCGTTATGAAGAAGGTTGATGAGTTCATCAATATTATCGGCTTCTACTAATTTAACAGCACCACGAGGGGCTGGTTTTTCAAAAGAAACAGAATGTGTCTCTGAAGTTTCAGTAGTGGGCTCAACGACAGTGAGTGGCTTTTTTCGTGCCATCATAATTCCTCTCATATTTGGAATTCTTAGGTCGCTTTCTTCTACCAATCCTTTTTGTCCTCCAATAACGAGTGGTAGAACCGTTGAGACGGTTTCTTTCCCGCCATCAATTTCACGAACAGCTGTGGCGTTTGTGCCCTCAATTTCCAAGCTAATGCAATTGGTTACAAAATTGGCATCGAGCATTGCCGCCAACATCCCAGGAACCATACCGCCATTGTAATCAATAGATTCACGACCTGCAATAATAAGGTCATAAGTACCTTCTTTTGCGGCAGCGGCTAAATAAGTAGCAACCGTATGTCCGTCTATCGCTTCTGCATTTACACGGATGGCTGCATCTGCTCCAATAGCAAGTGCTTTTCGAAGCGTTGGCTCGGTTTCTGGACCGCCAACACTGATCACATCTACTGTGGCGTTTTGTTTTTCTTTAAACCACATTGCGCGGGTTAATCCAAACTCGTCATTTGGATTAATGACGTATTGCACCCCATTGGTGTCAAATTTAGTATCTCCTTCAGTAAAATTAATTTTAGAAGTTGTGTCGGGAACATGACTAATACAGACTAATAGTTTCATTTTTTATTCTTATAATTAGAGTGTACGAAAGTAAATAAAAAACTTTTAATTTCCTATGCATGCATAGGAAATTTTAGTAGAATCTTGTAATTATAATTGAGTATTATTCTTATTTTTGTCCCTCATAAAATTCAATTAATGAAAACAATTCAATTTAGAGAGGCAATATGTGAAGCGATGAGTGAAGAAATGCGTCGCGATGAGAGCATTTATTTAATGGGTGAAGAAGTTGCCGAGTATAATGGCGCTTACAAAGCATCTAAAGGAATGCTGGATGAGTTCGGAGCCAAGCGTGTTATTGATACGCCCATTGCAGAGTTAGGATTTTCAGGAATAGCTGTGGGATCAACCATGACAGGAAATCGACCTATTGTTGAATTTATGACGTTTAATTTCTCATTGGTAGGAATTGATCAAATTATAAATAATGCCGCCAAAATCAGACAAATGTCTGGAGGACAGTTCAAGTGTCCTATTGTCTTTAGAGGGCCAACAGGGTCTGCGGGTCAGTTAGGGGCTACCCATTCACAAGCGTTTGAAAATTGGTTTGCTAATTGTCCAGGTCTAAAAGTGATTGTACCGTCTAATCCGTACGATGCAAAAGGATTATTAAAAGCGGCTATCCGCGATGACGATCCAGTAATTTTTATGGAGAGTGAGCAAATGTATGGCGATAAAGGCGAAGTACCGGAAGGGGAATATATTTTACCAATTGGAGTTGCTGAGATCAAACGTGAAGGAAGCGATGTTACGATTGTGTCTTTTGGAAAAATCATAAAAGAAGCTTATGCCGCTGCGGATGCCTTAGCTAAAGAAGGAGTCTCATGCGAGGTGATCGACTTAAGAACTGTTCGTCCTTTAGATATCAATACGATTTTGGATTCTGTTAAAAAAACAAATCGCTTAGTAATTCTTGAAGAAGCGTGGCCTTTTGGAAATGTATCAACAGAAATTACATATCAAGTTCAAGAAAAAGCATTTGATTTTTTAGATGCTCCAATTATAAAAATCAACACAGCCGATACTCCGGCCCCATATTCACCAGTATTATTAGAAGAATGGCTGCCTAACAGCGAAGATGTTGTAAAGGCAGTAAAAAAAGTTTTATATAAATAAATCTTTTAGCACTCTTTATTGGTTTGATTGTTGATTAAGTACAAAATATGAGATATTACTTATTATCAATAGTATTGATGCTTTCAATACATATTTCTGCACAAACGAAAGTTAGTGGTACAGTTTATGATCAAGATAATCAACCTGTTGCATTTGCAAACGTGCTTTTTAAGAATTCTTCCGAAGGTGTAATCTCCGATTTTGACGGTAACTTTGTCTTAGAGTCTGATAATAACTATTCAACAATAGTGGTGTCTTTTGTAGGGTTTGAAACAACCGAATTAAAACTAAAAACTAAATTTAGTAAAGGAGTTAAGGTAGTTTTGCAAACTGGCTTTGAGTTGGATGAGGTTTTGATTGTTAAAAAACCTAAAAAACGTTTAAAAAAGAAAGAAAACCCTGCCTACAAAATAATGAGAGGTATTTGGGCGCATAAAAAAAAGAACGGACTCAGTCTTGTTGAACAATACGAATACAAAAAATATGCTTCTACAGAAATTGGACTTAATAATATTGATCAGAAATTTTTAAAAACACTTCTGAGAGCGGATTATGACTCCGTAGTTTCAATCATAAAACAAGACAAGCGGAATAAAAAATTCTTTGTACCCGTCTTCTTAGAAGAAAAGATTCAAACGGTTTATGGAGATAACACTATAAATAAAACACTTGAACTCATACAGGCAGAAAAACAAATTGGAATCCAACAAGACGGATTTATTTTTGATCGCATCAGTAATATTTTCAAAGAGATTAATATTTATGATAACAATATAACACTCCTAAACAGAACGTTTGTGAGTCCTTTGTCCACTGAAGGTTTTGGTTCTTATGATTATGTTCTTCAAGACAGTATTGTATCAAACTCAAGAACCAAATATCGAATTTATTTTTTTCCACGTAAGGAAGGCGATTTAGTATTTGAAGGAAATTTTGTAGTCACGGATAGTATTTTTGCTGTGAATTCCATCAGCATGCATGTGAACCCTAAGATCAATTTGAACCTCGTCCGGAATTTGTATTTCGAAAAAAGTTTTTCAATTGAAAATGACAGCGTCTTTCTGCCTCAAAATAATGTATATGAAGCGGATATTACTTTGTTGACTAAAAACGATAAAGAAAAAGGGCTCTACGTGAAGCGTACAGAAACCTTTGAAAATTATGATTTCACAAAAAACAGACCTCCAGATTTTTACAACACTAAAGTTGTAAAATACAGACAAGATCAGTTTGAAAAAAGTGATGAATTTTGGGAGGAGAATTTACCAAAAAACATAGATAATAGCGATTCAGAGTCGGTACTTTCAAACCTAAAAGACAACAAGAAAATTAAAAATATTACAGGCTTGATAAGAACCTTGTCAAGCGGCTATTTTAAAGTTTCTAATCACATTGAATTTGGGTCTATTTGGAACACATTCGCGTTTAATGATGTTGAAGGGATTAAGTTGTCAGCAGGTTTTAGATCGTTTAAAAGTTTGGACGATCGCTTTAGAGTTAAAGGAAAACTTGCTTATGGATTTAAGGACCAACAGTTCAAGTATTTTTTAGATACGAAATATTTGTTAAGTTACAATCCAAGAATTTCGGTAGGACTTAGTTATTTGAATGATACAGATCAGTTAGGTTCCAAGATTATAGACAGTTATGGAAGTACATCAGGGAGGTTTGGAAGTTCTTCGCTTTTTAGTAGAGGAGATAATTATTTTTTATCTCGTATTAATGAAATATCCGCCAATATAAATGTGGAGGTTTATAGAAATTTTATAATTGGGGTTAATTACTCCAACAACCAAATTAAATCTGCAGCACCAGATCAATTTTCAATCGATTATTTTGATGAAGCAGATCAAAAAGTAAAATCGAGTTTAGTGGATAATAGTGCAGAACTTTATCTGTCATTTACTCCAAAACGAAATATTTTTGGATATGGGGTTGAAAGAAAATTTGGACTCAACCTTTTTCCAACATTCTTATTAAGTTATCAAAAAAGCTTCAAAATTGGCAATGGAAATATGGACTATTCCAAACTTTTATTTTCCTATAATCAACCTATAAAACTTGGAAAGTTTGGCGTTTTTGACAATACTCTTGCTGCAGGAAAAATATTTGGAGATGCACCACTTTCCGTGTTGAGTCCCGTACCAGCCAATCAAACCTACTCCCTTGTAGCCAATACTTTTTCGCTCTTAAATTATTATGATTTTGTCGTAGATCAATTTTTGGTAGGACATTTTGAGCATCATTTTAATGGTTTTATTTTAAATAGAATTCCCTTAATTCAAAAACTCAAGCTGCGAAGTGTCATCACCTTTAGAGGAGTTGTTGGGAATATTTCAGATAGAAATATAAGCATCAATCGTTCCTCTATTGTGTATAATACGCCTTCGGAAATGTATTATGAATACGGATTTGGAATTGAAAACATAGGATTTGGAAACCTGAGAATATTTCGAGTGGACTGTGTATGGCGCTCTGAATTTGTCAACCTAAATAGTTCCACTCCAAATTTTGGGCTTCGATTAAAAATATCCCCTGACTTTTAAGAAGAAACACAATCAAAATGACGCGTTTTTTATTGGCTTGATAAAAAGTTAAAATTTACCTGATATAATAATGTTAAATTAGGTTTTTTAGTTCCTTATCATTTTACTACATTTACGCCCGTAAAAATAAACAAAATTACACTATGGAATCAATGATGATTTGGATGCCAATTGCAATGGCACTATTAGGATTAGCATACATGCTAGTTAAAAAATCTTGGGTAATGAAACAAGATGCAGGTGATGGTAAAATGAAAGAAATTTCAGATCACATCTATGAAGGGGCTTTGGCATTTTTAAAAGCAGAGTACCGATTGCTTACATTTTTTGTAATCGGAGCCAGTCTTATTTTAACAGCAATCGCTTTTTACATGGATACTACGTATTTAATTGTAGTTGCATTTATTATTGGAGCTATTTTCTCTGCCTATGCTGGAAATATGGGAATGAAAATTGCAACCAAAACAAATGTTAGAACGACACAAGCTGCAAAAACAAGTTTACCAAATGCATTAAAAGTTTCTTTTGGTGGTGGAACCGTGATGGGACTTGGTGTTGCTGGTTTAGCGGTGTTGGGTTTAACAATGTTCTTTATTATATTTTTCCATTTATTTATGGGTGGTGAATGGACAAACACCGATCAAATGACAATTGTTTTAGAAGCATTAGCTGGGTTCTCTTTAGGAGCTGAATCTATTGCCTTATTTGCAAGAGTTGGTGGAGGAATCTACACAAAAGCGGCCGATGTTGGCGCTGATTTAGCAGGAAAAGTACAAGCGGATATTCCAGAAGATGATCCAAGAAACCCAGCAACAATTGCTGATAATGTTGGTGATAACGTTGGTGATGTTGCAGGAATGGGAGCCGATTTATTTGGTTCTTACGTGGCAACCGTGTTAGCAGCTATGGTTCTAGGAAACTACGTCATTAAAGACATGGGTGGAAGCATTTCAGATGCTTTTGGTGGTATCGGACCAATTTTATTACCAATGTCAATTGCAGGGGTTGGAATTATCATTTCACTTATAGGAACCTTATTAGTTAAAATTTCATCGAACGACGCAAAAGAAGCAGACGTACAAAAAGCATTAAACATAGGAAACTGGGCATCTATTGCAATGGTTGCTGCAGCATGTTTTGGATTGGTAACTTGGATGTTACCAGCAACAATGCAAATGGAATTCTTTGGAGAAGGCCTTCAAGAAATTTCTTCAATACGCGTATTTTATGCCTGTTTAGTAGGTTTAGTAGTGGGTGCTGGAATCTCAGCATTTACGGAGTATTACACAGGGTTAGGCTCTAAGCCGGTTTTAAAAATTGTACAGCAATCTAGTACAGGTGCTGGAACCAACATTATTGCTGGTTTAGCAACTGGAATGATTTCTACATTCTCTTCTGTATTATTATTCGCAGCGGCGATATGGGCATCCTATGCTTTAGCTGGATTTTACGGAGTTGCATTAGCAGCTTCCGCAATGATGGCAACTACAGCGATGCAGTTAGCGATCGATGCTTTTGGTCCAATTGCTGATAACGCAGGGGGTATTGCTGAAATGAGTGAGCAAGATCCAATCGTTAGAGAACGTACAGATATTTTAGATGCTGTAGGGAACACAACTGCTGCAACTGGTAAAGGATTTGCTATTGCTTCTGCGGCCTTAACCTCTTTAGCTCTATTTGCGGCCTACGTAACTTTTACAGGAATTGATGGAATTAACATTTTTAAAGCACCCGTATTAGCCATGTTATTTGTAGGGGGAATGGTACCTGTGGTATTTTCTGCACTTGCCATGAATGCAGTGGGTAAAGCAGCTATGGAAATGGTAAATGAAGTGGTAAGACAGTTTAAAGATATTCCAGGAATAATGGAAGGAACTGGAAAACCAGAATATGATAAATGTGTTGATATTTCAACCAAAGCTTCTTTGAAAGAAATGATGGTCCCTGGAATTTTAACCATTGGATTTCCAATAGTTATTGTATTAGTAGGGATATTAGTCTATCAAGACAACAACACCTTGGTTGCAGAAATGCTTGGAGGGTATATGGCTGGAGTTACCGTAAGCGGTGTACTTTGGGCAATTTTCCAAAACAATGCAGGAGGTGCTTGGGACAACGCTAAAAAGTCTTTTGAAGCAGGTGTTGAAATCAACGGTGTTATGACTTACAAAGGGTCGGAAGCTCACAAGGCAGCCGTCACTGGTGATACTGTAGGAGATCCATTTAAAGATACGTCTGGACCTTCAATGAACATCCTTATTAAATTAACCTGTCTTATTGGATTGGTAATTGCGCCAATCTTAGGAGGACACTCTTTTGAAGCAGAACAAACTCAAGACGTGAATGTAGAAGTTATCTATAATTCAGAAGATTCAGCAAAAGCATTCATTACCTATAGTAAAGTGGTGAGTAGTGACTCTGTAGTTGTTGTGGAGAAAACATTTAAAGGGACAGAACAAGAAGTTGAAGATGCAGTTGATGCATTTTTAAACGAGAATAGAACAAAATAGAACAACAGATTATGTCATAAAAAATCCCGCAATAGCGGGATTTTTTTGTTTGTAAAGTAATATTTTTAGAACAAACCGTTTATTTCAGCATCAATTTTGTTAATGATAAAACCAAGATCTTCTTCGTTTTCAACAAAATCTAAATCATCCACATCTATAATCAGTAACTTACCTTTATTATAGCCATGAATCCACGCTTCGTAGCGCTCGTTTAAACGACTGAGGTAATCGATACTTATAGAATTCTCATAGTCGCGACCACGCTTGTGAATTTGAGACACAAGGTTTGGAATAGAGCTTCTCAAATAAATAATAAGGTCTGGGCTTTGTACCAACGATTCCATAAGTCCAAAAAGCGACGAATAATTTTCAAAATCGCGATTGGTCATTAAGCCCATTGCGTGTAAGTTAGGCGCAAAAATATTAGCATCTTCATAGATCGTTCGATCCTGAATAATATTTTTCCCACTTTCGCGAATTTGTAACACCTGACGGAATCTACTGTTTAAAAAATATACTTGGAGGTTAAAACTCCAACGTTCCATTTGGTTATAAAAATCATCTAAATAGGGGTTGTCCACAACATCTTCTAGTTGGGCTTCCCATTTGTAGTGTTTCGCTAGTAATTGGGTTAAGGTTGTTTTACCTGCCCCAATATTTCCGGCAATAGCAACATGCATAATATCAATTGTTTATTAGTTGGTAGTGATGAAGAAATTCTTCGTCATAAATATACAAGGTTTGGTTGGTTACAAAAAACTGTTTAACTAAAATTTTAGGTAGGTTAAACATTAAAAACTCATTACTGTTTTTTAATTTATAGTAAATAGTATTATTTTTTTTTAAAAATAAGATGCCATTCCATAGTTTTATATCTGTAAATCCATCATGCGGAAGTTTCGAAATTAAACTTCCTGTATAACTATAACACTGCACCTCTTTTTCTGTTAGTACCCAGCAATAATTATAGTCACTGTCTAAACCAAGAATTTCATTTTGAAACGGTGCCGTTTTAATGCGTGTCTTAGAAGTGTTATAATCAAATAATTCTAGCTCTAAACTATTAGAATCAAATAACCAAAAGGTAGTGTCATTTCCGTACGATATATGTGACAACGTTCGCAAAGGACTTAACATGTTAAAGTCAATACTAATCAAATCTGCTAAGCGGTTATCCAAGAGAGTGACGCTATTAAAATCTTTATAAAACAAGGCAAGTTTAAGTGCATTAAACACAGAAACCTTATGAACCTCTCCTTTGCTTAAGTCGCTGAAATTTTGAATCCCTTGGTTATTTTTTTTAAAAAGAGCATTTGATTTTAGGAAATAAATAGATTCAAAAGAATCAATACCAACAAAACGATCCCATTCAACAGGAGTTGATTTAACAAGGTTAGCAGTCAAGGACGTTTGACTAAACCCTAGACAGTTAATAAACAATATTAAATAGACTGCGTGTTTCATTTCGCTTTAAAAGTACAATTTTTCATTATTTATTTGTAACATTTTACGATTAAACTCGTCTAAAACAGTATTGTTACTAACACTCAACTTTTTAATTATGCTCACAAAAATGAAAGAAATGGAATCTCAACATGAACGTGAAAATGATAGAGATAACAACAGCATAAAGATCCAAATTGGGAACTAGATTTATGAGTAATTTAACGGTATATGATTAAACAATAAGTACTTTCGTGAAAGAAAATAAGACATTAAACTAATATTTAGCTATGCAACTTAGTCGCAAAACCATACTCCTTGGGTTTCTATTGTTGTTTTTAACAGCAAGTTCTGCCCAGAATTTTCAAGGCAAAGCCTATTATTTTTCCAAAACATCTGTTGATATGGATAGTTGGGGAGGTCGTCAAATGAGTGAAGATCAAAAAAAACAAATAGCAGATCGTATGCGCAGTATGTTTGAAAAAACCTATATTTTAAATTTTGATAGAGAAGCTTCTACCTACAAAGAAGAAGAGGTCTTAGAAGCACCTGGTGGACAACGTGGATTTGGTAGTTGGGGCAATAGTTTTTCAGCTGGATTGCAATACAAAAATATTAAGTCTCAACAATTTTTGCAAGATCAAGAATTTTTTGGAAAACAATTTTTAATATCGGACTCTTTGGCGAAACTCGATTGGAAGTTAGGAACCGAAACCAAACAAATCGGTCAGTATCTTTGTATGAAAGCGACGGCTACGAAACAAATCGATGAATTTGACTGGCGTAGCATGCGAAGAAAACCAAAGTCTAAAGAAACCAAAGAAGGGGAAGTCAAAAAAGATTCAACACTAACTACAGTTACAGAGGATATCGAAATTCCAAAAGAAACGGAAGTTACTGCTTGGTACACGCCTCAGATTCCTGTGAGCCAAGGTCCTGGAGACTTTTGGGGACTTCCAGGTCTAATACTAGAAGTAAACACAGATAAGACCACTATTTTGTGTTCAAAAATTATAATGAACCCTCAAGAGAAAGTACAAATCAAAGCCCCAGAAAAGGGTACTGTGGTTTCGCGTAAAGAATACAACGAAACGGTCAAGAAAAAAATGGAAGAAATGCGCACTATGTACGGAGGTCGTAGAAACAACCGCCGAAATTAAACAGATTCAAATTAACCAATTAGTTCATGAAAAATTTTATCACAATCATAGCCCTGGCAATGGGTATTGCTGGGTTTTCTCAAGTCAAACTAGAAGGTGTCATAAAAGATAGTTTAGGAAGTCCGCTAGAGCTCGCAAATGTGATCGCCATAAATAAGGCAACTAAATCCTTAGACTCTTATGGCATTACTAATGACAAAGGGCGGTTTCGTTTGGATCTAAAAAAGAACACCACCTATACCATCCAAGCCAGTTATATTGGAATGAAATCCTTAAATGAAGTTTTAGAAACTAGCGAAGAAAACATTAATCAAGACTTTACGCTTTTCGCAGACAATTCATTGGATGAAGTAGAATTGGTGTATGAAATGCCTGTTACCATTAGTGGAGACACCCTAGTTTATAACGCCGATTCTTTTAATACTGGAACTGAAAGAAAATTAGAAGATGTATTGAAAAACCTTCCTGGAGTTGAAATCAATGACGATGGTCAAGTCGAGGTCGAAGGTAAGGTTGTAAATAAATTAATGGTTGAAGGCAAAGATTTCTTTGATGGCGACACCAAATTAGCCACCAAAAATATTCCCTCTAATGCGGTGGATAAAGTACAGGTATTAAAAAACTATTCTGAAGTATCGCAATTGGGAGGCGTTACCAACAACCAAGATAATATTGCCATAAACATTAAATTAAAAGAGGGTAAGAAAAATTTCTGGTTTGGAAATATTACTGCGGGAGCAGGGGACTCCAAGGCGAATTCGTTGTATTTAGTCCAACCCAAATTATTCTATTACAGTCCTGAATACAGTGTTAATTTTATTGGAGACATCAATAATATAGGAGAAGTTGCTTTCTCGCGTCGCGATTATTTTAATTTTTCGGGGGGGTTCCAATCGCCAAGTCGAAGCAGCGGAACCAATTTGAGTTTAGGAAATAATGACATTGGATTTTTATTACTCCAAAACAATCGTGCTAAAGATATTAATACAAAGTTTGGTGCCGCCAATTTTAGTTGGTCCCCAAAAAAGACCTTGGATATCGGTGGATTCGCAATTTTTTCTAACAGTAAAAATGAACTGCAAGAAAACCGAAGTGTTCAGTACACAGTTGCACCTGCTGGGCTAGCTGATGAAGACACACAAAGTAATACTTCGCAAAATAATGATTTGGGGATGTTAAAGCTGACCACAAAATATCAGCCAAACGCCAACAACCAACTTGAGTATGAAGCTCTAGGAAATTTATCAAAAAGCACACAAGACCAACGTTTCAACTCGTCTTTAAATGGAAGTATAGACCAGCTAGAAACGACAAATCCGTATAGTTTTAATCAAAGTTTAAACTATTATTACACCTTGAACGAAACCAATATTTTTGCATTTGAAGCCCAACACCTCATAAAAGACGAAGACCCGTTTTATAACGCAATTCTTGAAGATAAAGCCAACTATGAAGGGACAGCAAACAGTCTTGGATTAGACGGGGCGCAATTGGATTATAACTTGGGTCAAGAAAAACGCGTACAGTCCAACCAATTGGATGCGAAATTGGATTATTGGAACATCTTAAATAAAAAAAGCAATATCAACCTAACGCTTGGAACCATTTTGAGCCACCAACAATTTGACTCTCATATTTTTCAATTTTTAGATAATCAAACAGAAGTGAGACCAACTCCTGTCATTGCAAACGGGGCGGCAACTAACGACATTGCTTATAACTTTTCGGATATGTACTTAGGAGTTCATTACCGTTTAAAATCAGGAAAATTTACCTTTACGCCCGGCGTTTCTGCGCATGCGTATGCGATTTCCAACCGACAAACAGGCGTAAAAACTACGGATAACTTTTTTAGGTTTTTACCGGATATGAATGTGATCTTTCAGATCAAAAAGAGTGAAACTTTGAATTTGAATTACCGCATGCAAACACAATTTACAGATGTATCCCAATTTGCGAGTGGCTTGGTTCTTAACAACTACAACTCCTTATTCTCGGGTTCTCCTGATTTGCAAAGTGCACTTTCACACAACGTAAACTTATCCTATTACAGTTTTAATATGTTTAATTACACCAACGTATTTACAAATATTAATTACAATAAAAGCATTGACAATGTCCGAACGGTATCTCAGTTTGTACCTGCAAGTGTCATTCGTGTATCCACACCATTTAATTCTAATTTTGCCGATGAAAGCCTCTCAGCTAATGGACGTTTCCAGCGTACGTTTGGAAAGTTACGCGCCTCAGTGAGAGCAAATTTGAATTACTCTAAATTCAATCAATTCATACAAGACCGCCCTTCGGTTAACGAAAGTTTTTCGCAAACCTACAGAGCGCAATTACGCACAAATTTTAGAACAGCACCCAATGTCGATTTAAGTTACAGATACTCCATTCAGGATAATAATTTGGGGCCAAACAGCACTAAGTTCTTTACAAAAAGCCCTTCAGTCGAAGTGGATGCTTTGATCTTAAAATCGTTTACATTTAAAACCGATTATTCCTATAACGACTTTAGTGATGAAGACCGCACGATTAATACCTATGAATTTTGGAATGCATCCTTATCCTATAGAAAAGATGAAGACGCTAAATTTGAATATGAAATCAAAGCAACAAACTTGCTAGATACCCGCTCACAAAATCAGAGTAGTGCTTCAAACATTTCGGTAAGTGCAACAGAATATTTTATTCAACCCCGTTATGTAACCTTTCGAGTGCGTTATGAGTTATAGGATCTATGTAGTTTAAATTCCAAAAGCATCTTTAATTGCATCTACATAATCCAGTTTTTCCCATGTGAATAGCTCAACATCTAAGGTTAAACTTTCGCCATTTGGTTGATGAAATATCTTTGTTACGGTTTTAGGTTCACGACCCATATGTCCGTATGCAGCCGTTTCGCTGTAAATAGGACTGCGCAGTTTTAAGCGTTTTTCGATGGCTGCAGGACGTAAATCAAATAATGTTGCAATTTTATCAGCAATTTCACCATCGGTTAAATTAAAAGGACTTGTGCCATAAGTGTCCACAAA
>JABAZA010000044.1 GCA_018608725.1 Flavobacteriaceae bacterium | reverse complement strand
CTTAAAAGTTAAATTGGTTAATTTTTAAAAAACACCACTCTCCGTGGTGTTTTTTTCATTGTTTTTTAACAGATGAAAAACCAATTTGATTTAAAAAAAAACGATTACATTTGATCAAAAATTTTATAACAATGAAACAACTTAAATATACGTTCCTCTTAGTCCTTTGTTTTTCAATACACATTCAGGCACAAAACCAGTCAGCCTTAGTGGCTCATTACAAGGCTTTTTATGCCCAGATGCAACAACAGGGCGATATTCAAGGGGTGATTAACGCCATGACCCACCTAGTTTTGTTAGAGCCTAAGGTGCAACGCAAAGATACTTTAGCAGCCCTCTATATGAACGAAGGAAAGTATGTACAAGCTTTAAATATAATTGGCATTGAACAACTCGATTCGGATACCAATTTAGCCACTGAAGTGAAAGCGGTTAGTTTAAAATCTCTTAACGAGCCAAAACGTGCCATTGAGCATTATGAAGTTTTGTATAAGAAAAAACGTTCGGTTTCACTTGCATATGAATTGGCAGATTTAAAAATCCAAACAGGCGATATTACTGGAGCATCTTTACACATCACGTACGGAATCGCAAATGCTACCACAGATATGATGAAGCCTTACTATGAAACACAAACACCTTATCAGGTTCCAGTCCTCGCTGGGTTTATGTACTTGAAAGCGATTGCAAAGTTTAGAGAGAATCCGGAAACCAATCATGAGGCTTCGATTTTAATTTTAAATGAAGCTTTGGAATTAGCGCCTAATTTTAATATGGCAAATTTAGCTTTGAATGCGATTCGCGCTCAAAAAGAGGGTCAAAACAAGGCTCAAAAAACAGAGTAGTTCAAAAAAAGCAAAAAAAAGCAGCGCCATCGCGCTGCTTTTTTTTTTGTAAAAAATTACCAAATCCGAACGCGTTCTTCTTCCGGTAAGTACATTTTATCTCCTTCTTTGATGTCGAAAGCTTCATAAAAAGCATCAATATTTTTGAGCGGTTGGGTTGCACGCTGAATCCCAGGCGAATGGGGATCGGTTTTTATTTGTCTTCTTAAAGCATCTTCACGCGTTAAGGTTCTCCAAACGGTAGCCCACGACATAAAAAAGCGTTGTTCAGCTGTAAATCCATCGATATCATCTGGGCGTCCATTGGTTTCAAAAAACAGTTGAAGTCCGTCATACGCTCCAAGGACACCTCCTAGATCTCCTATGTTTTCTCCCAAGGTGAATTTTCCATTGATGTAAACACTGTCCATTACCTCAATTGCACTGTACTGTTCTGCCAAGGCATTTCCACGTTTTTCAAATTCGATTAAATCTTCATCAGTCCACCAATTATTAACGTTTCCATCGCCATCAAATCGTGCTCCAGAGTCATCAAAAGCATGTGAGATTTCGTGTCCAATAACGGCACCAATACCGCCATAATTGACAGCTTCATCGGCTGTATAGTTATAAAACGGAGGTTGTAAGATTGCTGCTGGAAATACAATTTCATTGTTTAATGGGTTGAAATAGGCGTTTACAGTTTGAGGAGGCATGCCCCATTCGGATTTGTCAACAGGTTGACCAATTTCAGAAATATTTTTTTTCAGACTCCATTGAGATACTGCCAACATGTTTTCTGCAAAGCTATTGCCTTCTTTGACTTGCAATTCAGAATAATCTTCCCACTCGTCTGGATATGCAATTTTAACGGTAAATTTATCAAGTTTTTCTATGGCTTTGGCTTTGGTTTCTTCACTCATCCAATCCAATACTTGAATTCTATTTTGAAATGCTTTGATCACATTTGCAATCATTTTTTCAGCTTTTTCTTTTGCTTCTGGTGGAAATTTAGCTTCTACATACAGTTTTCCAATCGCTTCTCCAACAGATCCATTTACGGTTCCTAGGGCACGTTCTTCCGCCGCACGTTGTGTTTTGGATCCACTGAGTGTTTTGCTGTAAAATTCCCAATTAGCGGTTTCAATTTCTGGGGATAAATAGCCTGCAGCATTGTCGAGTGTGCTCCATGTCATCAAGGTTTTAATATCTTCAATTGGCGTTGTGCTTAAAAAAGAGTTTAAGGCTTTCATATAATTTGGTTGCATGACTAAAACACTGTCTAAGGTTTTAGTTATTCCCATGTCATTAATGAATTTATTCCAATCAATTTCTGGAGTGAGGGCACTTAATTCTTTTAATGAGCGTGGGTTGTTAAAGTTACGGATGTCACGACTTTGTACTTTGTCTAATCGAGGTTCTGCCAATTGTGTTTCCAATGCAAGTACACGTTGAGCAGCCGCTTGCGCTGCTTTCTCATTGTAATTGATAAATCCAAACATACGAGCCACATGTGCGACATATTGTTCTCTAATTTCTTTGGTTTTTGTGTCTTGATCGAGGTAGTAATCACGTTGCAGTCCCAATCCACCAGGGAATACCCAAGCGGTGTTCATGCTGCTGTTGTTCAGGTCAGCTTCTGCACCAATCCCTGCAAAAGGGGCTGAAACTCCCACTGTTTTTGCATACACAGTTTGCATGTCTGATATGTTTTGAATGCTGTTGATTGCGTCTAAAAGTGGAAGAATAGGCGTGATGCCAGCTTTTGTTCTGGCAACAGAGTCCAGTTCAGATTCAAATACCAACAAGGCTTTTTTCTGGTCTGATCCTTCTTCATAAGTACCGAGTTCTTTTGAGGTTTTTAGGATGTCAAGTACATCTTTTCGGGTTGATTTTCTGAGGACTCCAAAGCCACCCCATCGCGACTCGTCATCCGGAATGGTATTGGTTTTCATCCAATTGCCATTAACATAATCATAAAAATTATCTTTTGGACTCACAGAGAGGTCCATATTTTCTAGGATAATACCAGGGATCTTTTCAGCTTCTGAAAACTGATTTTTCGATTCGGTTTTGCATGCATGAAAGCTCAAGAGTCCAAATGCACACAGAATACTAAGTTGTTTTAAGTTCATGTGTTTCCTTTTTTAAGTGATTATTATATACTAGACTCACAAATAACTAAAAATGTTACAGTTATAGGTGATATTTAACATAAGTTTAATTTTACCAAACGTATTGCAGTATTTTAGTGCATGAACTCAAATTAGCTGTAATGGTATTTTGAATGCCTAAATTGGTTTAAGAATTTGTTGGGCTTCTTTTTCGCGAGTTTTATTTATTTGAAAAATTAAATTGTTGTGGGATTCAATCAGATCGATTTTTGTTTGATCTAATTCATTTAAGTCTGTGTTCTCAACATTGTAAAGTTCGTGTAATTTACGACTTAAGGTTTCGGTGACTTTGACACGTGCCAAAATACCATTTGTTTTTAGAGATGTAGGAATGCTTTTTTTAATGTCTAAAAACAGTTGGTTGATATCTTCAATAGGTGTTTTAAAAAAAGTAGAATCTCCATTTTCGAGAATTTTTATAGCGGTATCTAAAGTGGGATAGTTGTTCCACTCAGAGAATTCTTTTCGCACAGCGTTATTTGAAATGGGGGGTTCTTGCTCTTGAACTTCCTCTGAAGGACTGGGTGCTACGTTCATTTGTGGTTGGGAAGGGGGATTAGAAGGGGTTTCTTTACAGCTTTGAACCCAAAGAAGTAGGTTTAAACTGAGTAAAGAATAAAAGATTGTATATTTTTTGGATTGTAAACTAAACACGTTTGATCACTATTATTATTTTACAAATATGGAATAAAATAATTGAAATTCATAATGAGGTTATTAGATACAAAAAAGCCCACTCAAATAAGTGGGCTTTTGAAGTGGTGCCTCCAGGAATCGAACCAGGGACACATGGATTTTCAGTCCAT
>JABAZA010000098.1 GCA_018608725.1 Flavobacteriaceae bacterium | reverse complement strand
CCGGAAAAGAATTTGAATTGGTTTAGTAGCCTATTTTTTCTCGAACACGTGCTAAGACCGCATCTGCAACAGTGGCCGCTTTTTTAGCCCCAACCGCCAGTGCTTGATCCACTTCTTCTAAGTTGGACATATAATAGGTGTACCGTGCTCTTTGTTCGGAGAAGCGATCACAAATCACTTCAAACAACGCTTGTTTGGCATGTCCATAGCCATAACCTCCCGCTTCGTAGTTTTGTTTCATCTCTGTTATTTGAGCCTCTGAAGCCACGAGTTTGTAAATGGCAAAACAGTTACAACTCGCCCAGTCTTTAGGGGCTTCTAAAGCAGTGCTATCGGTTTGAATGGACATAATTTGCTTTCGTAACGCCTTATCCGTTTGAAAAATATCAATCACATTGCCTTTGCTCTTGCTCATTTTTTGACCATCAATTCCAGGAATGAGCATATTTTCTTCTTGGATTTTCGCTTCAGGAATTACAAAAACCTCACCGATTTTAGCGTGTACTCTAGAGGCGACATCTCGGGTCATTTCAATATGTTGGAGCTGGTCTTTTCCAACAGGAATAATAGTTGCATCGTACAGTAAGATGTCTGCCGCCATTAACATTGGATAAGTAAACAATCCGCCATTGACATCCTCCAAGCGGTCGGCTTTATCTTTGAAACTGTGGGCCAATTCCAATCTAGAAAATGGAAAAAAGCAACTTAAATACCAAGACAGCTCTGTGACTTGTGGCACATCACTTTGTCTGTAAAACACTGTTTTTTGGATGTCCAAACCAAATGCCAACCAAGTCGCTGCTGTGGCATAGGTATTTTCACGCAGAGTCTTTGCCTCTTTAATTTGAGTGAGCGAATGCATATCGGCAATAAAAAGGTAAGAATCGTTTTTTGGGTCGTTACTCATTTCAATTGCAGGGATAATCGCACCTAAAATATTTCCGAGGTGCGGAGTGCCTGTACTCTGTACGCCTGTTAAAATTCTTGCCATTTAAAGTTTTATTTGTTCGATTTATAAGCAAAGGTACTTTTTTTGACGCAATCACTCAATATTTTTAGTAGTTTTGAATGTGATTAAAATTATAAAATATCCATTGTGGCTTTTGTATAGAATTTGGTTTTATGTACTCGTCGCTATCCCTATTATTTTAATGTTCCCATTATTGTTTTTGTCTGTCTTAAAACAAAAATGGTATCCCTATTTTTTCAAACTTGCACGCATTTGGGCCAAGTGTATCCTAATTGGAATGGGGTATTATTGGAACGTGAAACGTGCTCAACCACTCATAAAAGGACAAAGCTATGTGTTTGTAGCCAACCACACGTCTATGACCGACATCATGCTAATGTTGGTGACTTTTAAAAACCATCCCTTTGTATTTATAGGTAAAAAAGAATTGGTTAAAATTCCAATCTTTGGATTTTTTTATAAACGCACCTGTATTTTGGTCGATCGCAGTAGCCCCGAAAGTCGAAAAGCTGTATTTATGCGGGCTCAAAACCGCATCAAACAAGGGTCTAGTATTTGTATTTTTCCAGAAGGGGGAGTCCCAGAGGAGTCTGTTGTTTTAGACCGTTTTAAAGCAGGAGCCTTCCGACTTGCAATTAATCATAAAGTACCTTTAGTACCCATGACATTTTTTGATAATAAAAAGCGACTGTCTTATACTTTTTTTAGTGGAAGTCCTGGGAAAATGCGTGTACAAGTTCATCCAACCCTCACCACAGAACATTTATCGATTGAGGATACAACAGAGTTTAGTAATGAAGTTTATAACATCATTTTAAATTCTTTAGAAGCAGACTTGAAGGCAAAAAAAATCCCGACGCATCGGGATTTTTAAAGAAGGTATGATTTTTTAAGCCTCTACTTTCAAAATTGCTTTTATCTTTTCTTCTAGCTCATCCATCAATTCTGGATTGTCTTTAATCATTTGCTTTACAGCATCTCGACCTTGACCGAGTTTTGTGTCTTCATAGCTAAACCATGAACCACTCTTCTTAACGATTTCATGTTCTACAGCCACATCTAAAATTTCACCAACTTTAGAAACGCCTTGACCATACATAATGTCAAATTCTGCCAAACGGAATGGTGGTGCAACTTTGTTTTTCACAACTTTTACACGTGTTTTATTTCCTAAAACATTTCCATCACTATCTTTTATTTGTGTAGATCGACGAATGTCTAAACGGACAGAAGCATAAAATTTTAAGGCATTACCCCCTGTAGTTGTTTCAGGATTACCGAACATCACACCAATTTTTTCACGTAATTGATTAATGAAAATCATCGTACAATTTGTTTTACTGATCGATCCTGTTAATTTTCTTAGTGCTTGCGACATTAAACGGGCATGGAGTCCCATTTTAGAATCTCCCATCTCACCTTCAATTTCACTTTTTGGTGTCAGTGCTGCTACAGAATCAATCACAACCATATCAATGGCTCCAGAACGCACCAAATTATCGGCGATTTCAAGTGCTTGCTCACCATTATCTGGCTGAGAAATAATGAGGTTGTCAATGTCAACTCCTAAGTCTTGAGCATAAAAACGATCAAAGGCATGTTCTGCATCAATAAAGGCTGCAATACCACCTGCTTTTTGGGTTTCTGCAATAGCATGTAATGTCAGGGTGGTTTTTCCTGAAGATTCAGGGCCATATATTTCAATCACACGACCTCTAGGGTAGCCTCCAACACCTAAGGCAATATCCAACCCTAAGGATCCTGAAGAGGTAACTTCTACATCCACCACAGGGGCATCACTCATTCTCATTACGGTGCCTTTTCCGTATGCTTTATCAAGCTTGTCTAGGGTTAGCTTGAGGGCTTTTAATTTTGCATCTTTTTCGCTGCTCATAAGTCTTTTGTATCTAATTCTTTCTTCTTGCTAAAATAAGATTTCTTTTGTTAATTTTGAAAATTTTAACCAACCTTTTTGTAATATTTTCGAAACGCTTTGTATTCACTTTTTTCGAGCGTGTTCTAAAAATTATTACCTTTGTATTTCAATTTAATATAAACTTAAAAATTAGTATAGCATGCAACTGTACAATACATTAAGCAATATTGAAAGAGCGGAGCTTATCCAACAAGCTGGCAAAGAACGCCTGACAATCTCTTTCTACAAGTATTCAAAAATTAGCAACCCCGAGTTGTTAAGAAATCATTTATTTTTATTTTGGGATAGCATAGACGTTCTAGGGCGGATCTATGTTGCTCACGAAGGTATTAATGCACAACTTTCAGTTCCTGCAGATAATTTCGAGACGTTTAAAAGCCATTTAGACACCATTGATTTTCTGGAAAATGTGCGTTTAAACATCGCTATTGAACACGATTTATTTTCGTTTTTAAAACTTAAAGTCAAGGTCCGAGATAAGATTGTTTCAGACGGTTTAAATGATGCTACTTTTGACCCTTCAGACATTGGCACACACGTGAATGCGTCAGAATTCAATGCACTCATAGAAGATGAAAACACAGTTGTGGTGGACATGCGAAATCATTACGAGAGTGAAATTGGGCATTTTAAAAATGCAGTTACTCCTGACGTGGATACCTTTAGAGAATCTTTGGATTTAATCGAAGAAGATTTGAAAGATCATAAAGAAACTAAAAAATTAGTCATGTATTGTACTGGAGGGATTCGTTGTGAAAAAGCCAGTGCCTATTACAAGCATAAAGGATTCAAAAATGTATATCAATTGGAAGGTGGGATTATTAATTATGCCCGACAAGTTGAAAATCAATCAATCGAAAATAAATTCATTGGAAAGAATTTTGTATTCGATCAGCGCCGTGCTGAAAAGATATCAGACGATATCATTGCGAACTGTCACCAATGTGGTGCACCTGCAGACATTCATGTAAATTGTGCCAACGACGCCTGCCATTTACTTTTTATTCAATGTGATTCTTGTAAAAAAACGATGGAAAACTGCTGTTCTACAGCTTGTATGGAGGTCAATCGTATGTCGTTTGAAGAGCAAAAAGCACTCCGAAAGGGTCAAGGGAATAGCAATGATATTTTCAAAAAAGGCCGTGCAGATCATTTGCCATACAAGAAAGATCTAAGGAATATCTTTACGACTCTTGCAAAACCATCACAGTCTTAATTTAATAGAACCGTTTAAGTTTTTGTGAGTTCAGAAAATAGCGATCGCCTCATTTTTTAAGTCCTCAAATAATCTTATATTTACGTTTTAGATCATAGAGTTAACGCGCATTTGTAATGCTGTTGCATTGACAAATTCAATATATATAAATTATGGGATGTACGAACTGTTCAACAGGGAAAGACGGGCAGCCAAAAGGCTGTAAAAACAATGGAACATGCGGGACCGATAGCTGCAATAAGCTAACTGTTTTTGATTGGCTTTCAAATATGACACTCCCTAACGGCTCAACCCCTTTTGACTGGGTAGAGGTTCGTTTTAAAAATGGCCGAAAAGTATACTACAAAAACACTGAAAACCTAACCTTAAGTATTGGAGATGTCGTAGCAACTCAAGCTGCTTCAGGACACGATATTGGTATGGTTACACTATCGGGGGAGTTGGTAAAGGTTCAAATGAAACGAAAGAAAATCTCTGAAACTCCCGAAGAAATTTTTAAAATTTACCGAAAAGCCTCTCAAAAAGATATTGATATTTGGATCCAAGCCAGAGACAAGGAAGAAGGAATGAAAGTCAAAGCAAGACAATTTGCAATTGACCTTCGGTTGAAAATGAAAATTTCTGACATTGAATTTCAAGGAGATGCCAGTAAGGCTACGTTCTATTATACAGCCGATGAACGGGTTGATTTTAGAGAACTTATCAAATTATTTGCTAGAGAATTCAGAACCCGAATCGAAATGAAACAAGTAGGTTTGCGACAAGAAGCCGCACGACTTGGGGGAATTGGCTCCTGTGGACGTGAACTTTGTTGTTCTACTTGGTTGACCGATTTTAGATCCGTAAACACCTCTGCAGCACGCTATCAACAACTCTCTTTGAACCCTTTAAAATTAGCAGGACAGTGCGGGAAATTGAAGTGTTGTTTAAACTATGAATTGGACGCATATTTAGATGCTTTAAAAGCATTCCCAAAAACAGAAGTCAAATTAAGAACTGCAAAAGGGACTGCCGTTTGTCAAAAAACAGATATTTTCAAAGGTCATATGTGGTATGCTTACGAAGGCGAATGGATGAATTGGCACAAGTTAACCACAACTCAAGCCAATGAAATTATTGCGATTAATGCGAAAAATGAAAAGGTTGCGAGTTTAGAAGAATATGCAATTGATTTAGTCGAAGATACTAAAGTAGATTTTGAAAACGTTGTGGGTCAAGATAGTTTAACGCGATTTGACACCCCTAAAAATCAAAGACGTAAAAACAACAATCGACGTAAAAACAATAACAATAGAAAGAACAAGAATAACAGAAAATCTAGACCCCAGAACAACAATGCAAAGTAAAACAGTATTTTGGATTCTTCTTTTTGCTTTTGTAGCATTCTCATGTCAGCAAAATAAAGTGTTTGACCGCTACACGTCCATTTCAGATGTCTGGAATAAAAAAGACGTAATTAGCTACCATTTTATAGCCCCTGACACTATAAACCCTTATAATTTAGTTGTCAAATTAAGAACGACTAACGCTTATAAATTTAGTAATTTATTTTTAATCGTTGAATTAGATTATCCAAACGGAAAAGTTACAAAAGACACCCTTGAGTATCTCATGGCAAAACCAAATGGGGAGCTTCTAGGTTCGGGATTTACATCTGTCAAAGAACATAAGCTCAGTTTCAAAGGGTACGATCATCCTTTTATATTTACCGAAGAAGGAACTTATAAGGTACAGATTCAACAAGCAATGCGCCATCGAGGAGAGCCAAATGGGCTTGCTCAACTCGAAGGAATTATTGACGTTGGATTTAGTATTGAATCTCTGACTAAATAGTTATTATGGCAAAAAAGAAAACAGCATCTCTTAATTTTTCAAAACCGATTCGTTGGTTTTGGATGTGTTTTTTAGCAGCTGTTTTTGGAGTAGCCCTCATTTTTCTATCTGCTTCCTTAGGGTTTTTTGGTGAAATGCCAGACACGACTGCTTTAGAAAATCCACGAACAAATTTAGCCACTGAAATCATTTCGTCCGATGGAGAAACACTTGGAAAATTTTATTATCAAGACAATAGAACTCCAGTCGCTTTTAGTAAACTACCCAAACATCTTGTAGAGGCGCTTATTGCAACTGAAGACGTGAGACATTATGAGCATGCAGGGATTGATGCTCGTGGCACCTTAAGAGCCGTTATTAAACTAGGTAAAGGCGGAGGGGCAAGCACCATTTCCCAACAATTAGCCAAACAACTTTTTCATGGAGAAGGCTCTCGAAACACAATTGGTAGAATAACTCAAAAAATAAAAGAATGGGTAATTGCAACGCGTTTGGAACGTCAATACACCAAAGAAGAAATTATTGCCCAATATTTTAATATTTATGATTTTGGAAATAATGCGGACGGCATTCGATCGGCATCCAGAATTTATTTTGGGAAAGAACCAATGGATTTATCAATCAATGAGTCTGCGATGTTAGTAGGCATGTTTAAAAATTCTTCGCTCTATAATCCACGTCCAAAACGAAACCCTGAAGGGACCAAAAACCGTCGAAATGTTGTATTAAGCCAAATGGCTAAATATGGTTTTATAGAGGAAACATTAAAAGATTCATTGCAACAATTACCCTTGGGGCTCAACTATACTCCCGAATCACATCGTGAAGGAATTGCGACCTATTTTAGAGCGTATCTTAGAGAGTTTATGAAAGAATGGGTTAACAATCCTCAAAACAGAAAACCGAATGGAGATAAATATAACATCTACAAAGATGGTCTTAAAATTCACACCACGATTGATTCTCGCATGCAAACTTTTGCAGAAACAGCAACCAAGGAGCACATGTCTAATTTACAAGCAGAGTTTTTTGTTCAAAATACACCAAGACGAAATCGAACGGCCCCCTTTTTGGATTTAGAACCTGAAGAAATCACGGATTTATTAAACACTAGTATGCGCCGTTCTGAGCGTTGGCGTAAAATGAAGTATGATCTTAAAAAATCAAATGCCGAAATTAAAGCCTCGTTTGATAAGCCAGTTGCTATGAAAATATTTTCTTGGGATGCTAAAAATAATGAAATAGACACCGTTATGACCCCCAGAGATTCTATGCGTTATTACAAGTCTTTTTTAAGATCCGGAATGCTATCGATGGAACCACAAACAGGATTTGTGAAAGCATGGGTTGGAGGCATTAACTACAAACACTTCCAATATGATATGGCAAAGCAAGGGAAACGCCAAGTAGGATCTACTTTTAAACCATTTGTATATGCCGCCGCTATTGATCAACTTCACCTGTCTCCCTGTGACACGTTTCCAAAATCCCAAATTACAATTGAAGCCATGAAACATGGAAACATGAAACCATGGTCTCCAAAAAACTCAGGTGGAAATTATGGAGGATTTGAAACCCTCAAATCGGCTTTGGCAAATTCAAGAAATACCATTACAGCCCGCTTGATGAATGAAATTGGACCTCAACCCGTTATTGATTTAGCACGGAGTTTAGGTGTGGAACAAAATATTCCTGCAGTGCCTTCGATCGCCCTAGGAACCCCCGACTTAAGTGTCTATGAAATGGTAGCCGCATATTCTACTTTTGCAAATCAAGGGGTCTATACCAAGCCTGTTATGGTGACTCAAATAGAAGATAAAAACGGTACAATCCTTTATCAATATGCCCCTGAAACAAAAGATGTTCTGAGTAAAGAAGTAGCCTATGTGAGTGTTAAACTGATGGAAGGTGTAACCCAGTTTGGTTCAGGTCAGCGCTTGCGCCACAATACCGCTAAAGATCAACTTGTTTATAAAGAAATTGTCACGGGCTATCCTTACGAATTCACAAATCCAATTGCAGGAAAAACAGGAACGACTCAAAACCAAAGTGATGGCTGGTTTATGGGAATGGTCCCTAATTTGGTTACAGGTGTATGGGTTGGTGGAGAAGATCGTGCCACCCATTTTAAAACAATTACGTACGGACAAGGTGCTGCTATGGCACTTCCTATCTGGGCAAATTACATGCGAAGCTGTTATATGTTGGAGGAATTAGGAATTTCAAAAGAAGATTTTATTGCTCCTGAAGACCTCACTATTAAAGTAGAGTGCAAACCCATCGTTGAAGAGGGAGATCCGATTCCCGAAGAGGAAACACCGATTACGCCAGACATCGATTTCTAACGAAATTATTCAAATAATAAGATTTTTTTTGTACTTTTTTGTCCTAAATTAAAGTCATGATAAATAAACAAGTAGCAGACGTAAAAGAAGCCCTCAATGGCGTCTCCAACGGAATGACCTTAATGCTCGGTGGTTTTGGATTGTGTGGAATTCCCGAAAACACAATCTCTGAACTGGTGGATATGGACGTTAAGGAACTCACCTGTATTTCAAACAATGCTGGAGTTGATGATTTTGGACTTGGACTATTACTTCAAAAGCACCAAATCAAAAAAATGATTTCATCTTATGTTGGTGAAAATGATGAGTTTGAACGTCAAATGCTTTCGGGAGAATTGGATGTAGAACTAATCCCTCAAGGCACTTTAGCCGAACGTTGTCGTGCGGCGCAAGCAGGATTTCCAGCCATTTATACTCCTGCGGGTTATGGAACTGAGGTAGCGGAAGGAAAAGAGACCCGCGAATTTGATGGTAAAATGTATGTTTTAGAAAGGGCATTTAAGGCCGATTTTTCTTTTGTGAAAGCCTGGAAAGGGGATGCCGCAGGAAATTTAATATTTAAAGGAACCGCTAGAAATTTTAATCCAAATATGTGTGGTGCGGCTACAATTACGGTTGCTGAGGTTGAGGAATTAGTCCCTGTTGGAGCTCTGGATCCCAATCAAATTCACATTCCTGGAATTTTTGTACAACGCATTTTCCAAGGAAAGGATTACGAAAAACGTATTGAAAAACGAACCCTAAGACAAAAATCATAATCATGTTAGACAAAAATGGGATTGCTAAACGTATCGCACAAGAAGTCCAAAATGGATATTACGTGAATCTTGGTATTGGGATTCCAACGCTTGTTGCCAACTTTGTTCGCGACGATATTGAAGTTGAATTTCAAAGTGAAAATGGTGTTTTGGGAATGGGTCCTTTTCCTTTTGAAGGCGAAGAAGATGCCGATCTTATAAATGCAGGAAAACAAACCATTACTACGCTTGATGGGGCTAGTTTTTTTGATTCCGCTACCAGTTTCTCAATGATTCGAGGTCAGCATGTGCACCTTACAATTTTAGGAGCAATGGAAGTTTCAGAAAATGGGGATATTGCCAATTGGAAAATTCCGGGTTATATGGTTAAAGGCATGGGAGGTGCGATGGACTTGGTTGCCAGCGCCGAAAATATTATCGTTGCCATGATGCATACCAATAAAAAAGGAGAATCTAAACTTTTAAAGCGGTGTTCACTGCCATTGACAGGTGTAGCATGTGTTAAAAAAATTGTAACCAATTTAGCTGTTTTAGAGGTTACCAAAGACGGTTTTAAACTCTTAGAACGCGCGCCGGGAATCTCTGTAGAAACCATTCAACAAGCCACAGAAGGCCATCTTATTGTTGAGGGTGTTGTTCCTGAAATGAAATTATAATCCTTTCGGAATTGCATCAATCAGCGCTTTAGTATAGGCTTTTTGAGGGTTGTCATAAATGGCATCTGCTTCACCAAGTTCCTCTATTTTTCCTTTGTTCATCACCATCAACTGATCGGACATAAACTTTACGACGGCCAAATCATGGGATATAAAAATATAGGTAAATCCATAATCTTCTTTTAGCACATTTAATAAATTCAGCACTTGTGCTTGCACCGAAATATCGAGTGCAGATACGGATTCGTCACAAATAATTAATTTTGGTTCTACGGCGATGGTTCTCGCAATACCAATTCGTTGTCGTTGCCCTCCAGAGAATTCGTGAGGATAGCGGTCAAAATGGGAGGGGTCTAAACCTACTTTTTCTAAAATTTCTAGGGTTTTTGTTTTGCGTTCTTTATCAGATGAAAAGAGCCTATGCACTTTCATAGGTTCCATAATTGCTTCTCCTACCGTAAGTCGTGGGTTGAGTGAGGCATAGGGATCCTGAAAGATAATCTGAATTTCTTTTCGCAACGCGCGCAACTCTTTTTTATGGAGGTTTGTAATGTCTTTTCCTTTATAGTTTAGAGTCCCAGCGGTTGCTTTGTCGAGTTGTAAAATGGCTTTTCCTAGGGTTGATTTTCCACAACCAGATTCACCCACCAGACCCATTGTTTCTCCAGCATAGACTTTAAAACTCACAGTATCCACTGCCTTGAAAGCAGTTTTTGTGCCAAAAAAAGAAGGGTTTGAAAAATATATTTTCTCTAGATTAATCACTTCCAACAGTGGTGCTTGACTGTATATTTCTTTATGTTTCTTAGCTCTGGTGTTTTTGGAAATGACACTTTTGGAAATGGTATTAGATAAAAAATCACTGATGGTAGGGAGTTGTTTCAATCGTGATTTTAGGGTTGGTCGTGCGCCTATGAGTGCTTTTGTATAGTCTTCCTTAGGAGTTTTAAAAATGGATTTTGTAGGGCCACTTTCAATAATACTTCCTTGATACATTACTAGGATTCGATCTGCAATTTCAGAGACCAAAGCCAAATCATGACTTATAAAAATCACGCTCATTTTGCATTCTTTTTGCAGGGTTTTTAAGAGTGCGATAATGTCTTTTTGAACCGTCACATCAAGCGCTGTAGTTGGTTCATCTGCAATCAGAATATCAGGCTTACAAGCAATTGCCATAGCAATCATGACACGCTGTTGTTGCCCTCCAGATATTTCGTGAGGATATTTTTTAAAGGTTTCATGCGGTGTGGGAATTTTCACCTCATTAAATAACTGTATTACCTTGTCTTTCACTTCTTTTTTAGAGAGCGAAGTGTGTTGAAACAAAAGTTCTTCCACTTGTGCTCCACAGGACATTGAGGGGTTCAAAGCACTCATGGGTTCTTGAAAAATCATGCCTATTTTTTGACCTCGAAGCGCCTCCAACTCTTTCTGTGAATAATGAAGGAGATTTTCATTTTTGAATAGAATTTCTCCAGCACTAACCACACTCTTTTTAGGAGGTAACAAGCCCATAATTGCGAGTGATGCTACGGATTTACCACTACCAGATTCGCCTACAATCCCAAGAATTTCATTTGAAAACAAATCGTATGAGATGCCATGCAGTACTTCATTTAAACCCGTATTGGATTTAAAGGCAACGCGCAGATTTTGAATGTTTAAAATAGGTGTTTGATCCATTGCTTAAATATAAGCAATTTCATCCGTTTCTAATAAGGCTTCTCCACGGAGTCTTAAAATAATTTGTGCTACGGCAATGGTATCTTTTTGGCAATAGGTTACAATCCGGTCGATGTTATTTTCTTCGTAATAGACGCGAAATATTTCACTGCCATCAATATCATCTTTAGGAGATGGAATCCCCAACACACTGGTTAATAGCTTCAAAGAAGTATAATGCTTATAGTCGCCAAATTTCCATAATTCTAGGGTGTCTAAGTGCGGAACTTCCCACGGTTTTTTGCCAAATAAATTCAGCTTCGATGGTAATGGAATGTTGTGTATAATCATTCTTCGTGCGATATAGGGGAAGTCAAATTCTTTTCCATTATGTGCGCAGAACAAGTGTTTTGGTCTTGAAAAATGCGTTTCAATAAGGGTTTTAAACTCTAAAAGAAGGCTGTGTTCTTCGCCATAAAATGAGGTGATTCTAAATCGACGTTCGGAGTTTACAAAGGTAAAATAGCCGACAGAAATACAGATAATTTTTCCAAATTCTGCCCAAATCCCTGCACGGTCATAGAACGCTTCTGGACTGTAATCTTCTTTGCGTTGGTATTTTGATTTTTGCTCCCAAAGTAGTTGTTTGTTTTCAGAAAGCTCCGAATAGTGTTCGGTTTCGGGAACCGTTTCAATGTCTAAAAACAGTAGGTTTTCAAGGTTGAGTTTTTGGAGCATGAGATAACATTTTATAAGCTTCTTCGATGTACACTGAAATATCATCCGAAAAAATTTGTGAGCTAGCATTAGGAGATTTCTCATCTCCGAGTCTTACAATAATTACATTATCCGTTGGCTCCACAATTACATATTGTCCCAAATGTCCTCGCATCATAAAAAATGATTTGTCCTCTCGTTTTTGTAGCCACCATCCATAACCATATTGAGGGCTCTCCGAAAATCGAGGTGTTAAGGATTTTGCAATAAATGCAGAATCTAACACTTGTTTACCATTCCATTTCCCATGGTCTTTATAGAGTTTTCCAAAGCGTGCAAAGTCTTTTGCGTTACTCGCAATACAGCAGTAGGCTTTAACGAGGTCATTCTCTTTACTATCCACTTGCCAGAGGGTTTGATTTTCGCTCCCCAAGGGTTTCCAAAAACTTTCTGTAAGATAATCGTATAGTTTTTTCCCTGTTGCTTTTTCTATGACCATTGCCAACAACTGCGTGTCTCCACTCGCATATTTATAAGATTTTCCAGGTTCATTCACGACTTTGAGTCCCAAAATCACGTTTTCTAAATCATCGTCAAAATAGGCACGGGTTGTGATGGAGAGTGGTGAATAATATTTTTCGTCCCAATTGGTCCCTGATGCCATTGATGACAAATCTCCTACGGTCATTTGTGCGGCTAATCCTTCACTAAATTCAGGGAAGAATTCTCCTACAGGCTGGTCTAAACTTTTGATGTATCCATCGCTAATTGCTTTCCCTAAAAGTCCCGACACATAACTTTTGGCCATTGAAAATGAATTGGTTTTGGAATTTTCATCAAATCCGTCATAATAGTTTTCAAACCAGATACTGTCATTTTTGATGATTACATAGGCAATCGTTCCTGTTTTTTTGTTGAAATCACTTAAGACTTCTGTCTCTGGGACGCTGTTAAAATCTTCATGAACAGGCCACGGTTGTGGCACATCATTTTCAATCACTACATTGTCAAATTCTTTATAGTCTTCTAAATAGGCTGTTGTGTACCCTTTGGCATATATAGTGCGGACTGCCTTTAAAAGGTAATCGGTATCTGTGATATAGAGAATTGCAATGAGTACTGCAACGAGAATTAATAGTCGTGTTATGAATTTTTTCATTTGTGTGTGTTTATAACATTGTAAATATAAAATAAATCCGACACCCAATACTTCTTATTTTAGTAAATAAAAAATCCCGCCGTTATAGCTTGGTGCAGCATAAATAACTTTTCCAGAGATTGCAGAATGGGAGCCCACCTCACCCCTAAATAAAAAACAATATTAGCTAATTTTAATCAAAAAAACGAAAGCACTAACGTATTAGTTTTACAACATCTTTAGCAAAATAGCTTGCAATGAGGTCTGCCCCAGCGCGTTTAAAGGCCATTGTTGTTTCTAGCATTGCTTGATCGTGATTGAGCCATCCTTTTTCGCTTGCAGCTTTGATCATGGCATATTCGCCACTCACTTGATAAGCCGCCACAGGCACATCAAATTCGTTTTTAATTTCCCGAAGTATATCTAAATATGCCAAACCTGGCTTCACCATTACAATGTCTGCACCTTCGTCAATGTCCATTTCGGTTTCCCTTAATGCCTCAAAACGGTTGGCGTAATCCATCTGATAGGTTTTTTTGTCTTTTGGAATATTTTTAGAATCTACAGGAGCAGAATCTAAGGCATCTCTAAAAGGTCCATAAAATGAAGAGGCGTATTTGGCACTGTAACTCATGATCCCCGCATCAACATAGTCGTTGTCTTCAAAGGCTTCACGAATGCTGAGAATCCGTCCGTCCATCATATCACTAGGCGCCACAAAATCTGCACCTGCCTCAATGTGAGATAAACTCATTCCTGTCAAAATTTCTACGGTAGTATCATTTTGAATAATTCCATTAGAAACAATTCCATCGTGACCATAAATTGAATAAGGATCCAGTGCGACATCTGTCATGACGAGCATTTCTGGACAAACATTTTTGATGGTTTTTACAGCACGTTGCATCAAGCCGTTTGAATTTAAAGCTTCCGTGCCTTTATTATCTTTAAGAATATCGGCTACTTTCACAAAGACGAGCACGGACTTTAATCCTAAACTCCAAAGTAGTTTTACTTCAGATTCAAGAGTGTCCAAACTAAATCTAAAATAGTTGGGCATGGAAGGGATTTCATCCTTGATCCCTTTCCCTTCTACAACAAACAAAGGGACTAAAAAATCATTTGGTGTCAGAACGGTTTCTCTTACCAAGCTACGGATTGATTCATTGGATCGTAAACGTCTATTTCTTTTGATTGGATACATAATATTAGTTTTAAGCTTCAAGCTAAAAGCTTAAAGTGATTTTTTAATGGTTTTGATTAATGAAAACAACATTTTTTTAATCTCATCTATTTTTTTTAAAAGTGCTTTAGAATCTTTTGTAGAGATAAATTTTAATTCATTTGACACCAAAATCAAGTACTCTAATTCATGAGCAGAACCTGATGAAATATAGAGAAATCTTATAAATTCCTTTTGAGTTTCTCTGCCACAACCTTCTACAATGTTGGTTGGGACAGATAAGCTTGCGCGGTTAATTTGTGAAACAAGATTGAATTGCTCAGACTTTGGAAAAGCTGATGTTATCTGATAAATATCAATCACAAGATCATGAGACTTTTGCCATACTTTGTAATTTTTATAATCTACCATAACTTTTAACTTATTGCTTTAAGCTTTAAACCTAAGAAACCCATTCAACAGGGTTTTTTAACACCCGTATTAATTGTTCTTCTCTACTGTTTGGTTGGGGATGATGGTCATATACCCACTGTACGTGAGGAGGCAAACTCATCAAAATACTTTCTATTCTTCCATTTGTTTTCAACCCAAAAAGGGTGCCTTTGTCATGCACTAAATTAAACTCCACATAACGTCCCCTTCGAATTTCTTGCCAGTTGCGTTCTTCTGGCGTATAGGGTAAATGGATTCGTTTTTCTAAAATAGGAACATAGGCTTCTAAAAAACGATCTCCCACCTCACTTACAAAATTAAACCACTGTTCCATATTTATATCTTCTGTGGCCTTGCAATAATCAAAAAACAGCCCGCCAATTCCTCGTGCTTCGTTTCTATGGCTGTTGTAAAAATAATCATCACAACGGTTCTTATAGGTCGTATAAAAATCAGGATTGTGTGCGTCACAGGCCTTTTTGCAGGTTTGATGAAAATGGGTTGCATCCTCTTCAAACAGATAATAGGGGGTTAAATCTAGTCCACCACCAAACCATTGATCGACGATTCCTCCTTCTTTGTTATACATTTCAAAATAGCGCCAATTTGCATGCACTGTGGGTGCCATTGGATTCTTTGGATGCAAGACTAAACTTAGTCCACAAGCAAAAAAATCAACATCACCAACCTTAAAGTAGGCTTGCATTGAGTCAGGCAACTTGCCATGAACACCTGAAATATTAACACCTCCTTTTTCGAAAACCGCTCCATTTTCTATCACTCGGGTACGTCCACCACCACCTTCTGGGCGTTTCCAAATATCTTCTTTGAAAGATGCACTCCCATCAATTTCTTCAAGCTTTGAAGTGATGGTGTCTTGTAAATTTTCGATGTAATTATAAAATAGATCTTTCATTATAATAGATTTAGGGGGTTATGAACGATATTCTTTTACAGCGTCAATAAATGCTTTTGCATGGTCAGTAGGAATGTTTGGTAAAATTCCATGTCCTAGGTTGACAATGTACTTGTCTTTTCCAAATTCATTAATCATTTGGTGTACCATTTTTTTGATTTCAGCAGGGGGGGACAACAATCTAGAAGGGTCAAAATTTCCTTGAAGTGTTATATTTCCACCAGTTAAATATCGAGCATTTCGAGCCGAACAGGTCCAGTCAATTCCAAGAGCCGAAGCATTGGATTTTGCCATCTCACCCAAAGCAAACCAACATCCTTTTCCAAAAGCAATTACAGGGGCATCCTCTTTTAATGCTTCTATAATTTGATTGATATACTGCCATGAAAATTCCTGATAATCTGTTGGAGACAACATCCCGCCCCAAGAATCAAATAGTTGAACTGCATTGACACCTGCTTTGACTTTTTCTTTAAGATAAGCAATGGTCGTATCTGTAATTTTTTGTAATAATTGATGTGCTGCCATCGGGTTTGTAAAACAAAACTCCTTAGCTTTATCAAAGTTTTTACTTCCTTGTCCTTGCACACAATAACATAAAATTGTCCAAGGCGAGCCTGCAAAACCGATTAAAGGAATGTCGTTGTTTAACAATTCTTTGGTCGCTTTGATGGCTTGATACACATAATCCAATTCTACGGTCACATCCGGAACAATAACATTGTCAACGTCTCTTTGTGTACGTACAGGGTTTGGTAAATAGGGTCCAAAATTGGGCTTCATTTGAACTTCAATATTCATTGCTTGTGGGATTACCAAAATATCACAAAACAAAATAGCAGCATCCATTCCGTAGCGTCGAATCGGTTGTACTGTAATTTCGCTCGCGAGTTCAGGTGTTCGACAACGGGTAAAAAAATCATACTTTTCACGAATGGCGATAAATTCTGGTAAGTAACGTCCTGCCTGACGCATCATCCAAACAGGGGGACGCTCGACAGTTTCTCCTTTTAGGGCTCTTAAAAATAAATCGTTTTTAATCATAACGTTTAAATATAATTTTGATTCACAAGTTCGATGACGCTTTCTACGGTAGGGATTTTCGCGACACGTACATCTTTAAAATATTTTTTTGCTTCCTTAGCGGTGCTTTCCCCAATACAATATGCGATACAGTCGGGGGTGTTTTTTTGTAAAAAACTTTGAATTGTAGAGGGACTGTAAAACATAACGCCCTCTATTGAACTCTCTAGTTTAGGGGCTTCTAGTTTTGTGCTATAAGCTTCAATTTCTTGAACTTTAATGTTGTTTTTTTCTAAAATAGTAGGTAAATCATCCATTCGAATGTCACTACAAAAATAGGTCACTTCAGAACCTTCAATAAATTCTACTAGATAATTTGCCAATGCTTTAGCATTTTTTTCGGAGTGTTTGACAGGTCCAATTTTCTGCTCAATCAGGCGTTTGGTGCGTCTGCCAACACAATAAATGGTTTCAAAATTTAGGTCTTCAACAGGGCAGTTATTTAAGAGAGCTTCTACGCCATTTTTGCTAGTGATAACCACATTTTTATGAGCGGCTTTTAAAAACAGCGGCTTGATTCTATTTGTGGCTGTTTTGACAAAGTCAGAACTCTCAACTTTAAGGGTGTTGTTAAATAAATCTTTTTGACCTTGACTTAATAATTTTGAAGAAAAAATAGTGGTTGGAAGCGTTTCTATTGCTGTGGTACCTATCAGTGTTTTGCCTCCACGACTTAAAATAAATTCAACACAATCATCAACAAGGGCATGGTGTTCGCCAAGTTTTGCGGTGCGTTTTGCTTCAATTTTTTTAGTTCCATCTGTGCTTAAAATAATCCCATGGAAATGAACTTCTTCTTCTTTGATATAGGCGAGTGCTCCAATGGGTGCGCTACAGCCACCCTCTAATTTATTTAAAAACTCACGTTCAATTCTTGTAGATATTTCAGTTTCTTCATGGTTAAGCGGCGCACAGGCTTCCATTGCTTCAAGATTCGATTTTAAGGTTGCAATCATCAGCGCCCCTTGTGCTGGTGCGGGAACCATCCATTCCAAATTTACAGAGTTTTCAGGGGTTAGTTCTAGACGCCCCAATCCGGCTGCTGCAAAGATGGCACCATTCCAATCGCTGTTTTTTAATTTTTCAAGACGGGTATTTACATTTCCTCTTAAACCTACGATACTATGGGTAGGGTAGCGGTTGAGCCATTGTGCTTTTCTTCGTAAACTTCCGGTTGCAATCACAGCATTTTTTTGAGCTAGAAACTCTTCATTTTTTTTAAAAACAAGTGTATCTCTAATGTTTCCACGTTTCAAAACAGCTGCTTGAACGATCCCTTCTGGCAGCACCGTAGGCACATCTTTTAAGGAATGAACAGCAATATCAATTTCCTCATTTAGCAATGCAATATCCAAAGTACGTGTAAAAACTCCTGTAATCCCAAGTTCATAAATGGGTTTATTTAAAACCAAGTCCCCTGTAGACTTTACCGGAACCAATACGGTTTCATGCCCTAAATGTTGGAGTTGTGATTGGACGGTTTTTGCTTGCCAAAGCGCAAGAGCACTATCACGTGTACCGATTCGAATAATCTTAGACATGGCTTTTAGAATCTAATTGAAACACCTTTTTGATGAGTTCGAGACTTTCACTTCTAGAGTTTGTTTCGTCCTTTAGATGGTGTGCAAAGTGGTTGGTTATTTTCTGAACTAAATTGGCACTGATTAACTCCGCTTGTGCTTCATTAAATTCATTTGTTTTTTTTCGTTGAGCATCCACTTCAGCAGTAGCAAACACTTCTAATTTTTGTTTGAGTGCTTTGATTGTGGGCGCAAATTTTCGGTTATCTACCCAGGCTTCAAACTCCGTTTGAATGTCACAAATGATACTTTCAGCAATCGGAATATATACCTTTCTTTTCTCTAATGTTTCATCGGTCATTTGAGATAAATGGTCTAAGTGTACCAAGGTGACCAATGGCAGTTCCATCACGTTTTCATTAACGTTTTTAGGAATTGATAAATCAAGAATCAGTAAAGGTTTTTTGTTTTGAATAAGGTGTTTATCAATTGTTGGGTTTTGTGCTCCAGTTGCCACAATTAAAATATCGGTATTCCCGATTTCCTCTTGTAATTGACTGTAATCTTTGACCAGAAGTTTAAATTTCCCTGCGATTTTATCTGCTCTGTCACGTGTGCGATTTATAAGCGTAATGTGCTCGTTTTTCGTGTGCTTTATAAGGTTTTCACAAGTGTTTCGTCCAATTTTTCCAGTTCCAAAAAGCAAGATGTTTTTGGAAGAAATTTCATTTACAGTTTTTTTGATATAATGTACAGAAGCAAAAGAGACGGAGGTGGCTCCTGACGACAATTCTGTTTCTGTTTTTATGCGTTTACTAGCTTGAATCACCGCATTAATCAAACGCTCTAAATAGGCGTTAAGTAGTTGGTGTTTTTTAGAAACTTTTGCACTTAGTTTTAGTTGGCTAATAATTTCAAAATCGCCTAAAATCTGACTGTCTAAACCAGCACCAACTTTAAACATATGCTGAATGGCATCACTATTTTTATAGACATATGCCACACTTTGAAAATCCTCAACAGTGCCTTGTGTATTGTCACAAAGTAATTTAATAAGTTCAAAAGGGTGTCTAGCAAAACCGTATATTTCGGTGCGGTTACATGTAGAGGTTGCCACTAAACTTTTTATGCCACTAGCTTTGGCTTGAACCAATAAATTTGTTTTAGCAGTTTTGTCTAAACTAAATTCCCCACGCATTTTAGCATCGGCCTTTTTATAGCTGAGGCCAATCACATAGAAATAGGTTTTTTCTGATTTATTGAATTGTTCCATTAATATATTTGGAAATATTTCGTCACAAAAATAATTGCTTTGATTTGTAAAAAATAACGCTAGAAGAACTTTATATGTCGTTTAGAGGTTTGCATGTATTATTTACTTATTTTTGTTCAAATTATTATTTTTGCAGGTAAAAATAAAGACAACTAATAATTTTTATTTATAATGAGTCTAAATAAAGACAGCTTCAAAAGTGCGGAATCTCTTCCAAAAAATATCGCTCAAGGATCTTTTTTAGAAACAGCGGTCGAGACTGGATTTATTGTTATGACGTATCAGAACGAAACTTCTGAAGTTCAACTCCTTGAAAAGGAAATAGATAGCTCGTATATTCAATTTCACTTTTGCTTGAAAGGACAGAGTAAGTTTGTGTTTAACAATGGAACTTACAGTCTTAACATTTCTGAAGAAAATTCACTATTACTTTACAACCCCCAAAGAGATTTGCCGATTTATTTAGAGGTTGACCCAAAAACTTGGGTTGTATCGTTATTAATTTCTATTAAAAAATTCCACGGATTATTTTCCCATGAAGCGGATTATATCACATTTTTAAGCGAAGACAATCAAGATAAAAAATATTATAAAGACGGACATATTTCTCCCTCTATGGCCATTGTTTTAAACCAACTTATTAATTACAATTTAAATTCCACCATCAAGTCTTTATACTTTAAAGGGAAAGCGTATGAGTTGTTAAGTTTGTATTTTAATAGGGGTGAAGAAGTAAACATTGAGCAATGTCCTTTTTTGGTTGATGATTCAAATGTTGTTAGAATCAGGCAAGCCAAAGACATTATTATCAACCGTCTTTCGGAGCCTCCAACCTTATCGGCTTTAGCCGTTGAAATTGATTTGAGCCTCAAGAAACTCAAAGAAGGATTTAAGCAAATTTACGGGACAACGGTTTATGGATTTTTATTTGATTATAAAATGGAACTTGCTCGAAAATTATTAGAATCTGGCGCTCATAACGTCAATGAAGTTGGACTTAAAGTAGGCTACAGTACGGCCAGTCATTTTATTTCAGCATTTAAAAAACAATATGGGACCACTCCCAAAAAATACATTCAATCTCTTAATTAACCAATATGAAAGGCGTTTTATTAGTAAACCTCGGGTCTCCAGATAGTCCCACTCCAAAAGATGTTAAAAAATATTTAGGTGAATTTTTGATGGACGAACGCGTAATCGATGTTCCTCTATGGGCACGAACCCTTTTAGTCAAAGGCATTATTTTAAATACACGCCCTAAACAATCGGCAAAAGCGTATAAAAAAATATGGTGGGAAGAAGGGTCTCCATTGATTGTTTTATCCGAACGTTTAGAAAATAAACTTAAAAAAGAAGTCGAATTGCCCGTAGCACTCGCCATGCGTTATGGCAGCATGACCATTAAAAATGGACTTCAAAAATTAGTCGATCAAGGGGTTGATGAGGTTTTAATTGTTCCCTTATATCCACAATATGCAATGGCTACGACCGAAACAATTTTGGTACTCGCTAAAGAATTAAGAGATGCATACTTTCCACAATTGACACTTTCGGACTTACCCCCATTTTACAACAATCCGGAATATATTAAAGTCTTATCCAATACGATTAAAGAATCGTTAAAAGGAAAAACATACGAACATTTATTGTTTTCTTATCACGGAATTCCAGAACGTCACATCCGTAAAAGTGACATCACGAAGTCCCATTGTAAAATTGACAAGTCGTGTTGTGTTACCCCTTCAGAAGCACATGCCTATTGTTATAAACACCAATGTCTTGAAGTCACCCGTTTGGTGGGCGAAGAATTAGGTCTTGAGGATGCGGTCTATTCAACTTCGTTTCAATCGCGTTTAGGATTTGATCCTTGGTTGCAGCCTTACACCGACCGTACAATTGAGCGTTTAGGAAAAGAAGGCACAAAATCCATGGCGATTGCAACTCCCGCTTTTGTAAGTGATTGCCTTGAAACCCTAGAAGAAATTGCAATGGAAGGCGAAGAAATTTTTCACGAAGTAGGGGGTAAAGATTTCACAACCATTCCCTGTTTAAATGACGATCCGGCTTGGGTATCGCTTCTTGCTAAATGGGTTACAGAATGGGCTTCAAAATAATTTAGACTGGATGCAAAAATCTACCTCACAAGACTTTGGCACTGAAACGATTGGTAAACTATTAATCAAACAGGCTGTTCCAGCATCCATTGGAATTTTAGTCATGTCGCTTAATATTTTAGTTGATACAATTTTTGTGGGGCATTGGATTGGTTCGCAAGCCATTGCGGCAATTAATGTGGTACTGCCAGTCTCATTTTTTATTGCTGCTTTGGGAATGTCTATAGGGATTGGAGGATCTTCTATTATTTCTAGAGCACTCGGAGCAAAAGAGGTGCCAAAAGCCTTTAAAACGTTTGGAAATCAAATTACAATGACTTTGTTGTTGACGGTTGTACTTGTGTTTTTTGGGTTGTATTATATTGATGGGATTATACCAACGTTTGGTGGCAAAGGGACTATTTTTGAGCCTGCAAAAATATACTACAGAATTGTACTCTATGGAGTTCCTTTTTTAGCCTTGTCTATGATGGGAAATACGGTGATTAGAGCCGAAGGCAAACCCAAATTCGCGATGTATGCGATGATGATTCCATCGGTTTCAAATTTAGTATTAGATGTCCTTCTAATAAATGTGATGGATTTGGGAATGATGGCTGCAGCTTGGGCTACAACAGGTTCTTATGTACTATGTTTTTCGTTTATTTTATGGTTTTTTCTTTCCAAAAATTCTGAAATGAAAATTTCATGGCCACATTTTAAACTCCAAAAAACAATTGTATCAGAAATCAGTAATCTAGGTTCAGTGACCCTATCACGACAAGCCATTGTGAGTATTACCTATTTGTTAATGAACACTATTTTATATGATTTCGGCGGAGAAACATCGGTGACATCCTATGCAATAGTCTCTCGAATGCTAATGTTTGCACTGTTTCCGATTTTTGGAATTACACAAGGTTTTGTTCCCATAGCAGGTTATAATTATGGGGCTCATAATTATGAACGCGTCAAAAAAACCATCCGAATTGCAATTACATATTCGATGGCGTTGGCGTTTCTAATCTTTGTGTTGTTGATTGGGTTCCCAGAACTGATTACGCGCATGTTTACTACAGATCCTTTGGTAATTGAAAAAACACCTGTTGCGATGCGTTGGGTCTTTGCAGCCACTCCCATTATCGCAATTCAGCTGATTGGATCCGCCTATTTTCAGGCCGTAGGGAAAGCAGTACCCGCTCTTTTGTTGACCTTGTCTCGACAAGGGTTTTTCTTTATTCCTCTTATTTTTATACTACCTTTATGGTATGGGGAACTCGGTGTTTGGATGGCGTTTCCAGCCTCAGATGTGTTATCTACTCTAGTCACCGCATTTATTTTATATAGAGAAGTCAAGACTAAATTAATTTCAAAATCATAATTATGGATTCTTATAACTATATTAAATCGCTTCATTTGATTTTTGTAATCACATGGTTTGCGGGGTTATTTTATATTCCTCGTATTTTTATATATCACATTGAATCGTCCCAAAAAGCATCTCCCGACAAAGAAATTTTATCAACACAGATGAAGCTAATGGCAAAACGCTTGTGGTATATTATTACATGGCCCTCTGCAATTTTAGCTATAGTCTTTGGTCTTTGGCTTTTGGTCTTAGCACCCATTTGGCTCGAACAGTCTTGGATGCATGCAAAGTTAGGGTTTGTGGTATTGCTCATTATGTATCACATCAAAACACATCTTATTTTTAAGGAACTTCAAAAAGACCAAATTAAATACTCCTCTAATTTTATGCGTATTTGGAATGAAGGCGCGACGCTCATTCTTTTTGCAGTTGTATTTTTAGTATTATTAAAAAACACCCTCAATATGGCTTATGGAATGTTGGGGCTTGTTGGGTTGGCAATTCTTTTAATGTTCGGAATTAAATTATACAAACGCACACGTTCTGAGTAATCATTAAGTGATGTCCTCGTTTTTTTTTCTATATTTAACAAAAGTCTATTTTTATGGCAAAACGTAAATTGTCTTTAAGCTCTCGTATTTTTATATATATGATTATGTTGGTTGTTGTCGCCTCCATACTTATTGCTGGTGTCACAATTTATCAATATAATGAGCAGTCTCAAGACTACCACCGATTGCGTTTGGAACGAAAGGAGGCACAACTTATTTCGAGTATAAATTATGTTTTAAAAGAAACAACTTGGGAGGTTAAAACAGAGAATCTCCCTCTGATTTTTAAAGATAAAATATATGAGATTGCCAATATTCACAACGTGAATTTTAACCTCTATGATTTAAAGGGCGACCTGATTAAAATGTCGAAACCTAATTTCGATAAAAACACCATTGATACGCGCCTATCAGAGGATATTTTAGATAAACTTAAACAAAGTGTCTCCAAGCGTTTTGTTGAAAAAATCAAACGATTTGGGGAAGATTATAGGTCTTCGTATATGATATTTACTGACAGTAACGCCAAACCCCTTGGCGTATTAAACGTCCCTTATTTTGATGACGATTCTTTGAATTATGGCGAACTTAAAGCATTTTTAATTCGGCTGAGTTATGCGTATATCATCATGATTTTACTGGCTATAGCCTTTGCGTATTTTGTGTCTAAATACATTACAAAATCACTTCAAACGATTCAAGAAAAAATGAAGGAAACGCGCTTGGGAAAACGCAATCAAAAAATAGAACTTAAAGGAGCAAGTTCAGAGATTTCCGCTTTGGTTGAATCCTACAATAATATGATTGATGAATTGGAGGACAGTGTTAAAAAGTTGGCTTCAAGTCAGCGAGAACAAGCCTGGCGCGAAATGGCAAAACAAGTGGCTCATGAAATCAAAAACCCATTGACCCCTATGCGTTTAAGCGTACAAAGTTTTCAGCATAAATTTGACCCACAAGATCCAGATATTCACAAAAAAGTTAATGAATACACCAAGACATTAATCCAACAAATAGATACCATGAGCTCTATTGCATCGGCTTTTTCAGATTTTGCGAAAATGCCTGCTCAAAAACTTGAAGTTTTAAATGTGGTTGAAGTTGTGGAGTTGGCTCTGGAGATTTTTCCAGAAAAAGACCTAAAATTCATTTCAAAAGAGCCTGAAATCATTGCTAATTTTGACCGGTCTCAATTGATTCGAATTATTACCAATTTAGTGAAAAATGCCGTCCAATCCATCCCTAAAGATCGCTCACCTCAGATTAGTATTCACCTATTTTCTGATGATACAGACGTTATAATTGAGGTTAAGGATAACGGCAGTGGGATTACAAAAGCCATCGAAGACCGAATTTTTGAACCTAAGTTCACAACCAAAACAAGTGGTATGGGACTGGGCTTACCAATGATAAAAAACATGATTGACACGTATAATGGTAGTATTAACTTCTCTTCTGTTATAGATGAGGGAAGCCAGTTTACCGTACGTTTCCCTAAATATTTTAAAGATGAAGTATAACATGATTTTAAGTGATTTTAGTGATGGAGTTACCACGATCACAATCAATAGACCCACAAAGTTAAATGCATTAAACAGTGCCACTATTTTTGAATTGCATACGGCTTTAAAGGCTGCTGAATCGGATTTAGACACCAAAGTAATCATCATTACGGGCAGTGGCGAAAAGGCTTTTGTGGCAGGGGCTGATATTAGTGAGTTTGCACATTTTGATCAAACAGAAGGGCGTTCATTGTCTAAAGAAGGTCAGGATTTATTGTTTGATTTTATAGAGAATTTATCCACTCCGGTTATTGCGGCTGTCAATGGATTTGCGCTTGGAGGTGGGTTGGAATTGGCTATGGCTGCACATTTCAGATTGGCGAGTACGAATGCCCGTATGGGTTTGCCAGAAGTATCTCTGGGGTTGATTCCTGGCTATGGAGGAACGCAACGCTTGGCACAGCTCATAGGAAAAGGACGTGCTATGGAAATGATCATGACAGCAACTATGATTGATGGCGAAAAAGCACTCGCTTATGGGCTTGTAAACCATGTAGTACCTCAAGAGGAATTATTGCCAAAGTGTTTTGCTTTAGCAGATAAAATTAAATCAAACTCTTCTTTAGCAATCTCTGCGGCGATCAAAGCAGTTAATGCAAATTTTGCTGATGGGGTGAATGGTTATGACGTTGAAATTTCTGAATTCGGAAAGTGTTTTGATACTGAAGATTTTGAAGAAGGAACGACTGCTTTTTTAGAAAAACGTAAGGCTAAGTTTTCAGGGAAATAAAAAAGCCCAAACAGTTGTTTGAGCTTTCAGTTTTGTATCATCAAAAGGTATTGTATTAGTCAGCTAATACAATGATTTTATTAGCATTCATTTCAATAGCACCAGAATCAATGGCAAACCAATAGCCTTTTCCTTTTTTTTCAAAAAATTCTTTATTTGCATCATCGAGTGTAATATCTCCCGCGATTTTTACAGATCCTTTTTTAAGAATCGATACAATTGCGGCGTGATTATTTAGCATTTCAAAATCACCATTCACACCAGGAACAGAGACACTGTCTACCTCTCCTTTAAATATGGTTGCTTCTGGAGTTACAATTTCTAAATACATAGTCTATTTTTTAGGCTTCAGCTAACATTTTGTCACCAGCTTCAATTGCTTCTTCAATGGTTCCTTTAAGGTTGAAGGCTGCTTCTGGAAGGCGATCTAACTCACCATCCATGATCATATTAAATCCTTTGATTGTTTCTTTAATATCAACTAACACTCCTTTTAGGCCTGTAAATTGTTCTGCTACGTGGAAGGGTTGTGACAAGAAACGCTGTACACGACGTGCGCGTCCAACAGCCAATTTGTCTTCTTCAGATAATTCTTCCATTCCAAGAATCGCGATGATATCTTGTAATTCTTTATAACGTTGTAACAACTCTTTTACACGTTGTGCAC
>JABAZA010000045.1 GCA_018608725.1 Flavobacteriaceae bacterium | reverse complement strand
CTTTTGACAATGTACTTCTTTTAGCAGATGGCAGCAAAGTTACTGTTGGCGCCCCGGCTATAGACGGAGCTCAAGTAGGAGCCAAAGTCCTGAAGCACCTTAAAGGTGATAAAGTAATCGTATTCAAAAAGAAACGACGTAAAGGATATAGAGTTAAAAATGGTCATCGCCAATCTTTAACTGAAATTCAAATTGAAAGCATCGCTGCTTCTGGAGTTAAAAAAGCTGCTGCACCAAAATCAAAACCAGCGGCCAAAAAAGAAGTTTCTAAGCCTGTAGCAAAAGCTGCTGCACCAAAGGCAGAAGCTGCTCAAGATTTATCAGCAATGACTGTTGCACAATTAAAAGAAATAGCAAAAGCTAAGGGAATTACTGGAATTTCAGCAATGAAAAAATCAGATTTAATTTCAGCTTTAAGTTAGAATTTATAACATATTAAAATCGAAATAAAATGGCACATAAAAAAGGAGTCGGAAGTTCGAAAAACGGTAGAGAATCAGAATCAAAACGTCTAGGCGTAAAGATCTTTGGTGGACAAGCAGCAATTGCTGGTAACATTATCGTAAGACAACGTGGTACTGCACATAATCCTGGTGAGAATGTGTATGCTGGAAAAGATCATACCCTTCACGCTAAAGTGGACGGTTTAGTAAAATTCTCAAGAAAGAAAGACAATAAGTCCTATGTGTCTGTTGTTCCTTTTGATGCATAATTTTCTAATAATTTTATAAAAAAGCCTCGCAATTAGCGGGGCTTTTTTTATGTCAAAAATTAGGAAATTAATTTTTCAAAGGCGAGTCGTTTGTCGTTATTTTCTAAATAAATAATTCCACAATAGTTGTAGCCTAATTTTTTGAGTAACGCTTGCATGCCTAGGTTATCTTCGTGTGTGTCGATTCGCATCGAATGAATTGTATTTTGTTTTAGGATATGTTCACACTGATTAAAAATAAATTGTGCAATACCAGTTCCCCTAAAGTTTTCGTTAACGGCCATGCGATGAATTACACCATATGTGGCATCAGCTTCAGTAATCCATCCGCCTTGAATCGTTTTGTAAGTTGGCTCATTTTTTGTGGTAAACATGGCAGTTGCTAATAAGGTAGAGTCTTCTGATTTCACAACATAGCTTTCATTGTTTTTTAGATCCTTTAAGATTGCTTTTTCGTTGGGATATCCATTTTGCCACTGCTCAATATCTTGTGTAGCCAAGTAGGTCTGAGCTTGCTCAATGATTTGCATTATTGTAAATAAATCTTCTTTTTTAGCCTTTAGCAATTTCATCATTTATGTTTTATTCATGCGATGAATTTTAATCAAAAAAAAGCCAAAGCAATTGCTTTGGCTTTTTATAAGTCTAGATGTTAGTAGCGGTAATACTCAGGTTTGAATGGACCTTCGGGCTTAACCCCTATATAACTCGCTTGATCCTTACGAAGTTCTGTGAGTTCAACACCAATTTTGGCAAGGTGTAGCTTCGCTACTTTTTCATCTAAATGTTTTGGTAGCATATACACTTCGTTGGAATAAGCGTCACTATTTGTCCACAGTTCAATCTGCGCTAATACTTGATTTGTAAAGGAGTTACTCATTACAAAACTAGGATGCCCTGTAGCACATCCTAAATTTACTAAACGCCCTTCTGCTAATACAATAATATCTTTGCCATCAATAGTATATTTATCTACTTGTGCTTTGATTTCAACTTTACTCGCTCCGTGCGTATCGTTTAACCATGTCATGTCAATCTCATTGTCAAAGTGACCAATATTACAAACGATTGTTTTGTCTTTCATTGCTTCAAAATGAACGTTTTGTACAATGTCTTTATTTCCTGTTGCTGTGACTACGATATCAGCGTTAGGCAATACAGTTTCTAATTTTTTTACTTCAAATCCGTCCATTGCTGCTTGCAAAGCACAAATAGGATCGACCTCGGTTACTGTAACAATACTTCCAGCGCCTTGAAAAGAAGCGGCAGTTCCTTTTCCTACATCTCCATAGCCACAAACAACAACTCTCTTCCCCGCAAGCATGACATCTGTTGCACGACGTACCGCATCTACGGCACTTTCTTTACAACCATATTTATTGTCAAATTTACTTTTCGTTACGGAGTCATTTACGTTGATTGCAGGCATTGCTAAAGTGCCATTTTTCATACGTTCATATAAACGGTGAACACCTGTAGTAGTTTCTTCACTTAATCCATTGATACCTTCTATCAATTCTGGATAATGATCAAATACTAAGTTGGTAAGATCACCACCATCATCTAAAATCATATTTAAAGGTTGGCGGTCTTTACCAAAAAATAATGTTTGTTCGATACACCAGTCAAATTCTTCTTCATTAAGACCTTTCCATGCATACACAGGGATTCCAGCTGCTGCAATCGCTGCGGCGGCTTGATCTTGCGTTGAAAAAATATTACAGGAACTCCAAGTTACATCTGCTCCTAGGGCGACGAGTGTCTCAATAAGAACAGCAGTTTGTATGGTCATGTGTAAACAACCTGCAATTCTAGCACCTTTGAGCGGTTGACTGTCTTTATATTCTTCTCTAAGACTCATTAAACCTGGCATTTCAGCTTCAGCGAGTTCAATTTCTTTGCGTCCCCAATCTGCAAGGGACATGTCTTTTACTTTGTAAGGAGTGTAGGGAATGGTTTTTACGGTCATAAGGCAGTTTTTTTAAATACTCTAGTTTGGTTTAAACCTATAAATTAGCGTATTTTCGTTTTTAAATTAATATACCCTGCAAAGATAACTATTAACTATTTAAAAAATAAATGCCACTTTATAAATCACTAGTTTTAAACTCACAAACTATTGTTAAAATCTGGAAGATTACCGAATCCAAAGATTTTTTCTCTGGTCAACTTGTGCTGAAAACTGAGAGTTTAGAACGTGTCAATAGCATGAAAAGTGAATTGCATCAACGTGGCTTTCTAAGCGTACGAATGTTACTTGCTGAATTTGGATATGCAGATGAAGATTTAGTATATGATGCCTTTGGAAAACCTCATTTGAAAGACGGAAAACACATCTCTATTACCCATTCTTATACATTTTCTGCAGTGGTAGTAAGCTCCAAAAAGGTTGGGGTTGACATTGAAAAAAATCGAGATAAAATCATCAAAATAGCATCAAAATTTATTGGCTATGAAACAGCTTATCTAATTAAAACCGACCCTAATTTGATTCAGAAATTAACATGGGTATGGTGTATAAAAGAATCGCTTTATAAATTATGTTCAACTCCAGGGATGGGATTTAAAAAACATTTTTTAGTTTTGCCTTTTGGGACAGAGTCTAACAGTACCTCGGCTTGGATTATTAAAGACAATCAAAGGTCAAAATACAAAGCAATTTTCATGGAATTTGAAGGGTTTGGATGTGCAGTTACTACCCCAGAAATATGAATGATATAACTAATTTTTTTCTCGAGGCTTATAGCGATACGTCAATCCATCTAATTTTGTTAGAAGCCATCGCTTTTGTATTTGGAGTAGTGAGTGTTTATTTTGCACAAAAAGCACATATTTTAGTGTATCCTACTGGAATTATTTGTACCATTATTACGGTTTATTTGTTATATGTAAATCAGTACTTTGGAGATATGATGATGAACGGCTACTACACTATTATGAGTTTATATGGCTGGTGGAATTGGTCTCGAACATCGAATAATAACAGCGTGTTAAAAATAACTTATGCTAGTTCAAAAGATAAAAAAATAGGATTTATTCTATGTATGCTAACAATGGGTATTACCTTTTTTGTATATACCCTTTTTAATTATACTCTTTTGATCCCTAACTATATAGATATTTTTACTTCTGGTTTGTTTTTTACAGCCATGTGGTATATGGCCAATAAAAAACTTCAAAACTGGACACTTTGGATCATTGCGAATCTTATCACAGTTCCTTTGTACGCATATCGAGGATTAGGGATGTTGTCCTTTCAATATATTATTTTTACTTTTTTAGCGTTTCAAGGATATAGATCATGGAAAAAACACTTAGTCAACAGCAATCAAACTGCATAAAAGTAGTTTTATTTGGCCCAGAATCTACAGGCAAGACAACTATGTCTAAAGCCTTGGCAGATTATTTTGGCACCTATTGGGTTGCTGAATATGCGCGTGAATACCTTCAAAAAAAATGGGATTTAGAACAAAAAACCTGCGAGCCTTCTGATTTATTACCCATAGCGATCGGGCAAATGCAGTTAGAGAATGCGGCTGCAGCCAAAACAAACGAACTCCTGTTTTGTGATACAAATCTATTAGTAACAAAAGTTTATTCTGAAGTGTACTATAACGGATATTGTGACCCTTTGATTGATCACTATGCTAAAAAAAATTGTTATAACTTGTACTTTTTATGTGACATTGATATTCCTTGGGTGGCAGATGATTTAAGAGACAAACCCAATGAACGCACAAAAATGTTTTCAGCATTTGAAAGGGCTTTACAAAATCAGGAACTCCCATATGTGATTTTAAGCGGTTCCAAAGAAGAGCGTTTGAAAAATGCGATTCATCATATTAATGAACTTTTAATACCGAAAATTTGATTTTTTCAACTTTAGATATCCAATACATAGAAAGTTTCGGACTTAGCTTGTCTGAAATTGAGAAGCAATTAGAGCACTACGAGGTCCCTCCAAGTTCTGTAACTTTAAAAGCATTTGCAACCATAGACAACGGAATTGTAAAACTTTCTAAGTCAGAGCTCAATGGGTTAATTGATTACTATGAACAACAAAAGAATTCTCTTTCTGTTGTTAAATTCACTCCATCTTCTGGAGCTGCTTCACGAATGTTTAAAATGCTGCATGAATTTTTATCTGATTATGACCCTCAAAAAGAGTCCATCAATTCATATATAAATAAAAATAAAATCACAGAACTGTTTTTGTTTTTTGTAACCATAGAGAAGCTGCCGTTTCATGACGATGCAGTCACTTTAATGCGTAACAACACTCCCGATTATGACTTACTTACTTTAGATCAAAAACGGTTATTATTTGTAAAAACCATCTTGGAAGAAACGTCTTTAAACTATTCAAACATTCCCAAAGGATTATTGCCTTTCCATAAGTACAAAAATCATATATCGACCGCTTTTGAAGAACACTTGTTTGAAGCGGCAAAATATGCTTCTGTTAACGGCAAAGCCATGTTACACTTTACGATTTCAAAAACACATTTGAAGCAATTTAAAAGTAAATTAAAAGCGATTCAAAAATTGGTAGAATCTAAGACCAATACTACATTCGAAATCAAATTTTCCAATCAAGAATCGATTACAGATGTCTTAGCAGTCGATTTAAAAAATAAGCCCTTAAGGTTAAAAGATAAACTGTTGTTTAGACCGTCGGGTCATGGTGCTCTAATAAAAAATCTAAACCAAATTGATGCGGATATATTTTTTATAAAAAACGTTGATAATGTAGTTGTTAATAAATATTTGGATGAGATTGCGCGCTATAAAAAAGCTCTTGCAGGCATGTTGTTGGATACGCAACGGCAGGTATTTATCTATGCGAAAGATTTAGAGTCAAGTAACATCTCTAAAGGTAAATTAGACGAAATTACAGACTTTTTAGTCCAAAAATTAAATATTATAATCAACCCTCAGTTTGAAAAATATGCCAAAAAGCATAAAATTGAATATTTACAATCAAAAATTAACCGTCCAATTCGTGTTTGTGGAATGGTGAAAAATGAAAGTGAACCAGGGGGCGGCCCCTTTTGGATAAAACATGATAATGGCGAAGTGTCGTTACAAATAGTAGAATCTAGTCAAGTTGATGTAAGTTTAAAAAATCAGAAAGCTATTTTAACGAATGCAACCCACTTTAATCCAGTTGATATTGTTTGTGGTGTTAAAAATCATAAAGGAGAAGCTTTCGATTTAGAGAAGTTTGTAGATTCTAATACCTACTATGTGACGACCAAAACAAAATATGGGCGAAAACTCAAAACTCTAGAAAGACCCGGATTATGGAATGGCAGCATGGCCAATTGGAATACAATATTTGTAGAGGTTCCAATTATTACATTCAACCCTGTTAAAACGGTGAATGATCTTTTAAAGTTTACACATCAAGTGAAATAATTTTAAAAATTCTTTCCAATTTTTTAAATCTAAACTATATTTGCCCTGTTCTCAAAAAAGGGGTGCCGATATCGGCTGAGATCATACCCATTGAACCTAGAACAGGTAATGCTGTTTAGGGAAACTGCTGAAGCGATGCTTCAGACTTTATTAATTAATTTATAACAAAGAATAAGGACCTCTTTTTATTCGATATTTTTTTATCGTATGAAAAATTCTATCTTTTTAATTGCACTGTTATTGGCAACATCCGTAATAGCTGCACAACAAACTCCAGTAGAAAGAGATTCTACCAAAATACAAACCTTAGATGAGGTTTTGGTTCAGTCTATTAGAGTAAAACCCAATGCGCCCATTACGCATTCCAATATCTCAAAAAAAGAATTACAACGACGCAATCTTGGACAGGATATTCCAATTCTATTAAACTATTTACCTTCAGTAGTTTCCTCATCAGATGCGGGGGCAGGAGTTGGTTATACCTACTTAAGAGTTAGAGGGTCAGACGCGACCCGTGTCAATGTAACCATTAATGGAATTCCTTACAATGATGCTGAAAGTCAAGGAACATTTTGGGTTAATCTTGGTGATTTTGCGTCTTCGGTAGAAAACATACAGTTGCAGCGTGGGGTTGGAACATCGACCAACGGATCTGCTGCTTTTGGAGCAAGTCTAAATATTTTAACAGATGCTATTTCTCAAAATGCGGGAGGACAAATTTCTAATTCATTTGGCTCATATGGTACAAGAAAACACAGCCTGAAATTTACAACCGGGTTGCTCAATGATCATTTTGAGTTTGCTGGACGCTTATCAAAAATTTATTCTGATGGATATGTCGATCGTGCTTCTACAGATATTAAATCCTATTTTCTTCAAGGAAACTATGTGGATGAAAACACCTTAGTAAAAGCTCTGATGTTTGGAGGAAAAGAAAAAACCTACCAAGCATGGTATGGATTAAGTAAAGACGAATTAGAAGAAGACAGAACACAAAATCCATATACGTATGACAATGAAACGGATAATTATTGGCAAGACCATTACCAGTTGCATTGGAATGAAACTCTAAACTCGAATTGGTCCACAAATCTTGGGTTGAATTATACGAGAGGAAAAGGATATTTTGAGCAATATAAAGAAGGTAGAAGTGCTATGGATTATAATAACTTGATTATTGATGACAGCGATGTGATTGTACGCCGTTGGTTGGACAATCATTTTTATGTGGTAAATGCCAATGCAACCTACCAAAAAAACGGACTTGAAATCACATCTGGATTATCGTATAGCGACTACACTAATGACCACTATGGCGAACTAATTTGGGGAAGCGATTTGGCCGCAGGAACAAGTATCAGAGATCGTTATTATTTGAGTGTTTCGGATAAGTCTGATTTTAGTGTCTTTTCTAAAGCAACCTTTAGAATGTCTGAATCCTTACAAGCCTTCTTAGATGTACAAGGGCGATTTGTCAGCTACTCCACAACTGGGTTAACCTCGAACAGAGTGCCTATTACTATTGATGAAAACTATAGCTTTTTCAATCCAAAACTAGGACTCACTTATACGTTCAACTCAAACAATAGTATGTATGTTTCTTATGCACGCGCAAATAAAGAACCCAACAGAAACGATTTTGAAAGTAATGGAGCAGCTGTAAAACCTGAAAGTTTAAATGATTTTGAATTGGGATGGCGGCACCAAGGAAAGCGTTTCAGCTTGAATGCCAATGTGTATTATATGCAGTATAAAAATCAATTGGTACTCACGGGAGCCCTAGATAATGTTGGAGAATATCTAAGAGAAAATGTTGATAACAGCTACCGCTTGGGATTGGAATTGGATGCGCGAATTGCTATAAGTAATCAAATGGCTTTAAATTCAAACCTAGCCTTAAGTCAAAATAAAATCGAAGAATTAATCATTGATCGCGATGGTCAATTGCAAAACTTAGGGAATACCAACATTGCATTATCACCAAATCTGATTACAACCCATGCCATTGAATATGCACCAAACAGCCAGTTTAGAGCCGCATTGATTGGAAAATATGTAGGCGAGCAATACCTAAGTAATACGGACACTGCGGCCTCCAAGTTAGAAGGCTATTTTGTTGGAGATCTTAATTTGAATTATGAGTTAAAACTGAATAAGGTCTTTAAGTCTGTTGTGTTAAGCGGTATGATTAACAACCTGTTTAATGCAGAATACGTAGACCGAGGTTACACTTATTTGGACACGTGGAGTGGTCCAATAGCTTCTGAGGTACAGGGGTACTACCCACAAGCCACCCGTAATTTCTTAGTTGGAATGACATTGATGTTTTAGGAAGAATTTTATTGATTAAAAAAAGCGTGCTTCGGTACGCTTTTTTTAATTAGACACAAAAAGTGTATTGCCATTTATTTCTACAAAATAGGCTTTAAGTCCACACCGTAATTCAGAATTCTCCAAAGGCTGACCCGTAAAAAGGCTGTATTTATTAGCCTCGTTACATCCACAAACGCCCTCAAGTCCACTGATAGAAAGCACCGAGCAATTGCTAAAAACATGATTGGGATCTGCAGCGTCAAAGGCTACAAAGCCAGTACCCGTATTATTGACAATAATACCGCCATTTCCTTCATTAGGAACATACACAGGATTGTTAGGGAATGTCAGTTGATTGTACTGCGAAAGATTGAGGTTTAAGGAAGCAGCTACATTAAGATTGGCTAAAAAATTACAATTGGGATCGGAATTATTATCTTTTGTGCAGCCCACACAAACAAAAAATACTAAAGCGTAGAATTTCAATGTTTTCATTTTTGCAGATGTGTAGTGCATTTAAATAGGTCTAAAATTCATATAATTTAAGTGCTCAATTTACGATAAAAACTACACTAAGATAAATATTTTGTATATTTGTGGTGCAATCTCGTGAAAACGAGATTTTTGCGTTTAGTTCTAAATAGAGAATTAGACGACACAGTCACCAAATAAACGACTACTTTAAAAACTATAAGTTATGAGTAATGTATCTTATTACACAGCCGAAGGCTTAAAAAAATTGAGAGACGAGTTAAAGCAACTCAAAGACGTGGAACGCATCAAGGCTTCAAGAGCAATTGCCGAAGCAAGAGATAAAGGTGATTTAAGTGAAAATGCCGAATACGATGCTGCCAAAGAGGCACAAGGAATGTTGGAAATGCGTATTGCAAAGCTAGAAGACACCATGGCTGGTGCTCGTTTGATCGATGAATCTCAACTCGATACTTCTAAGGTATTAGTGCTGTCTAAAGTAAAAATAAAAAATCAGTCCAATGGAATGGAATTAGACTACCTTCTTGTGGCCGACGGAGAAGCGGATTTAGCCGCAGGAAAAATCTCTGTAAATTCACCTATCGGAAAAGGATTGTTGGGAAAAAGTGTTGGAGATGTAGCGGAGATACAAGTCCCTAATGGTATTTTGAAATTTGAAATCATGAACATCTCTAGATAAATTAATTCTTACATCCAAATCATGAGCTCGATTTTCACTAAAATAGTTAATAAAGAAATTCCCTGTTATAAAGTCGCCGAAACCGAAAAATTCTTAGCATTTTTGGATATCAATCCGAATGCTAAAGGTCATACCCTTTGTATTCCAAAAAAAGAAGTCAACAAAATTTTTGATTTAGATTCAGCAGCCTATTTAGAATTAATGGAGTTCTCAAGAACAGTTGCCCTCGGTTTAGAAAAAGCAGTTGACTGCAAGCGTATAGGGATGACAGTGATTGGACTCGAAGTGCCACATGTACATGTGCATTTGATCCCATTAAATTCTATGGAAGACGCTCAATTTATTAAAAAAGAAGCACTGCTTCCAGAAGAATTTGAAGCACTCGCTAAAAAAATCACTTCTTTCTTATAAGCGTTTTAAACTAATTCGCAGCGTCGTTCCTTCTCCAACTTCAGAGTGTAATACTTTAATTTTTCCTTTGTGATATTCCTCAATAATTCGTTTGGAAAGAGTCAGCCCTAATCCCCAACCACGTTTTTTAGACGTATATCCTGTTTCAAAAACTCTATTGAATAATTTTTTTGAAAGTCCTTTGCCGGTGTCACTAATATCAATTAAAACCATTGCATCTGTAGTTTGAATAAACAACTCAATATGACCTTCACCTTTCATGGCATCAATTCCATTTTTAACCAAATTTTCAATAGTCCAACTATAAAGTTCAGGGTTCAATTCGACCAGGACTTCTCCTTCTGGAGCATTCATTTTAAAGCTAATTAAATTACTACTTCTAGATTTTAAATAGTCGAAAGATTCTTGAGTCGCTGTTACAATATTTGTACTCTTTAGCAAAGGAACAGCTCCAATTTTACTAAAGCGTTCTGTAATGGTTTCTAAACGGTGAATGTCTTTTTCGATCTCAGTTATAAAGGAAGGATTTACAGCCTCTTTTTTTAAAAGTTCAGTCCAACCTATAAGCGATGAAAGCGGAGTTCCAATTTGATGAGCGGTTTCTTTAGCCATTCCAGTCCAAAGCTTATTTTGGGAAGCAGTTTTGGAACTCTTGTAATAAAAATAGACAATTCCACTAAACAACAAAAAAATCAAGACAAGTGTAAAGGGGTAATATTTTAGCTTATTCAGTAAATCGGAATTTCCATAATAGATTGTTGAAAGTGTTTTACCTTCATAAATTATTTCAATTGGGGTGTTTTCATCACTAAATTTTAAACTTAATTTTCGGAGATACTCTTGATTATTTTCTGAGTGTTGCTCAATATTTTTAGATTGAAAACTCCCTTCAGAATTTTCAATAATCATTGGGGTAGTGGTATTGCTTTGAATTATTTTTAATGGAAAATCACTAATATTCCCGTTGAGGTCAATAATTTTTCCAAGCTCAATTTGAGCCTGAGAAAAATTTTCCATTTTGATACGTTCTTCTTCTTTAAACTTCTGAAAAAAACGATAGGTATTCCATAAAATCAATGAAATAATAAGGAATGAAACGGCAATCATCACCCAGCGTAAAACATGTTGTTTTGATAAAATTTTCATTGGTATATTTTTTTCAATTCTAAATATAATGTATTTATGGTGAATATATTGTTTTATATTATCGCTTTCTTCTTTTAGTTGGACTCATAATTTGTTAAGTTTGTATATATTTAGAAAATTCTTTAGTTTAATAGTCAATTTTAAAAATAAAAATGGAAATACAAGGAAAAATCAAACTTATCGGCGAAACACAATCTATTGGTTCTAATGGATTTAGAAAACGTGAATTAGTTTTGACTACAGAAGAGCAATATCCACAACATATTATGGTGGAGTTTATTCAGGACAAAACAGATCTTTTAAATAACTACCAGGTTGGACAACAAATCAAGGTTGGTATTAATTTACGAGGGAGAGAGTGGATCAACCCACAAGGAGAGGCAAAGTATTTTAATGCAATACAAGGATGGCGTATCGAGAATTTACAGCAAGCTGCACCTGCCAGTGCTGCACCAGTAGCCCCTGCACAAGCTTTTGAGCCTGCAACAGACTTGTCCGAAGACGAGCCAAATGACTTGCCATTTTAACCAGCGTTAAAACAAGCAACACTTCAATATAAAAATAGATGAAGTGGCTAAATGAAACCATCGAATTTCCGCCATTGACAGAAGCAACCCCAGAAGGTCTTTTGGCAGCTGGAGGTGATTTGTCTCCAGAACGTGTCCTGTACGCCTATCAAAATGGGATTTTTCCTTGGTATGATTCCGATCAACCCATCTTATGGTGGACCCCTGATCCTCGTTTTGTGTTATACCCTCATAAGTTGAAGGTTTCAAAAAGTACAAAACAGATTTTGAAAAATCAATCCTTTGAAATTACTATAAATCGTAATTTTAGAGACGTTATTAAAGCTTGTGCAAACGTAAAACGAGAAGCACAATCAGGCACTTGGATTACCGATGAAATGATTGAAACCTATTGTGAATTGCACCAAAGAGGGATTGCAAAATCTGTTGAGGTATGGAAAAACAAGAAATTAGTCGGAGGATTGTATGGTATTGAGTTGGATGACACAATTTTTTGTGGGGAAAGTATGTTTAGTTATGTGAGTAATGCCAGTAAAATTGGTTTTATAAGTTTTGTTCAAAACTCAAACTATAAAATTATAGATTGTCAGTTGCACACAAATCACCTTGAAAGTTTAGGTGCGGAGCCAATTTCAAGATTAAAATTTATGGAATATTTAAAACCTCAAAATCAAAATATAAATAATTGATATTAATTTAATTGCCTATGTTCACTCAAGAAGATTTTGAATCGTATTCTGGAATCGAATCGTTTAAAAATACATTAAAGTCTAAAATTCCTAAGACAAAATATGAGTCGCTAATTAATACAATCGACTATGAGTCAGAGCTTGTAAAACTTCAGGCTGAATTAGTGGACTTACAACAATGGACTGCCAGACATAAAAAACGTGTTTGTGTGTTATTTGAAGGTCGGGATGCTGCTGGAAAAGGTGGCGCAATTCGTCGTTTTACAGAGCACTTAAACCCAAGGTCCATGCGCGTTGTAGCGCTTCCCAAACCCACAGAAATTGAAAAAGGACAATGGTATTTTAGACGTTATATTAAAGAACTTCCAGAACCTGGTGAATTGGTGTTTTTTGATCGAAGCTGGTACAATCGTGCTGTGGTAGAACCTGTAATGGAATTTTGTTCTGAAGAACAATATAAAAAATTCATGTTACAAGTTCCTGAGTTTGAACATATGCTCTATGAAGACGGTGTGATAATTATTAAGTTTTGGTTTTCAATTTCAAAAAAAGAGCAAGAAAAACGCTTTAATTCTAGACTGAAAAACCCTTTAAAACAGTGGAAGTTTAGCCCCGTTGATAAGGAAGGTCAAAATAGATGGGACAAATACACATTTTACAAAGAACAGATGTTTAGTAAAACACACACCTCTATAAGTCCTTGGATTATTATAAAAACAAACAACAAAAAACAAGCACGTTTAGAAAGCATCCGCCACGTTTTATCGCAATTTGATTACGACCGAAAAGGAAGCTCTAATACAACAATTCTTCCCGATCCAAATGTTGTACAGCGTTATCACAGGATGATTACTCAAATCGATTAGTTATGGAAAAATTATCACCAAAAAATTTAAAAAAACTTAACAGCAAACGAGGTCTTCAATTGTTTTTGAGTCATGACGATATGACAATTCCTAAAGCGTTACGCATTTTGAGTCACGAATCAAAACTGGAACGACTCCAAGAAGAATTGATCAAACTCCAACAATGGGTTGAGGTTGAAGGTGAGAAATTAGTTGTTATTTTTGAAGGCAGAGATGCGGCTGGCAAGGGCGGAGCAATCCGAAGAATTACCCAACATTTAAATCCAAGAGAATTTAATGTTGTAGCTCTTTCAAAACCAACAGACGAAGAAAAAAATCAATGGTATTTTCAACGCTATATTAAAAACTTACCTCGCAACGGTCAAATAACTTTTTTTGATAGAAGTTGGTATAACCGAGCGGTTGTAGAGCCTGTCAATGGGTTTTGTACACAAAATGACTATGAAGTGTTTATGAATCAGGTGAACGAATTTGAAAAAATGATTATTGATTCGGGAATTCGGGTTGTGAAGTTTTATTTCTCTATCTCCAAAGATGAACAATCTCGACGTTTTGAAGACATTAAATCGAGTCCAGTCAAAAAGTGGAAATTCAGTAAGGTTGACGAAGCAGCTTTAGAGCTATGGGAAGATTATACTCAGTATAAAACTAAAATGTTTGATAAAACCAATACTGAAATTGCTCCATGGATCATTATTAAAGCCAACAAAAAAAGTAAGGCAAGAGTAGAGGTTATTGAAAAACTTTTGGAATTAGTTCCGTATAAGAATTAAACTTCATCATACCTAAAGCACTCAATCTCGTGATCATTAACCATCCCTGTTGCTTGCATGTGTGCATATACAACAGTGCTGCCAACAAATTTAAACCCACGACTTTTTAGGTCTTTGCTTATTTGATCACTCAAGGGCGTGTTTGGAGGTGCTTTCTTATAATTTTCAATCTTATTTTTTATAGGCTTCCCATCTACGAATGCCCAAATGTAATTACTGAAACTGCCAAACTCTTTTTTAATTTCAAGAAAGGCTTTAGCATTCGATATCGCCGCTTTGATTTTTAATTTATTTCGAATAATGCCCTTATCAAGGATTAAAGAGTCAAATTTAGTCGCATCGTATTGCGCCACTTTATTGTAGTCGAACCCGTCAAAAGCAGCTCTGAAATTTTCGCGTTTTCTTAAAATGGTAATCCAACTTAAACCCGCCTGAAAAGTTTCTAAAATTAAAAACTCAAACAACTTTAAGTCGTCATACAAAGGAACGCCCCATTCCTCATCGTGATAAGCTTCATAGAGCGGGTCGCCCACACACCATCCACAACGTTGTTTTTGAGTTATCATGACCTCAATTTAAAAAAAATTCAACTTTATAAAAATTAAAACTAAATTTCTTTAAATCCGAAACGATGTTGTTTTAGTTTAGCTCAGAAATAAAAGCCTCAATTGAAATGGCTTTCTCTACAGAAAAGTCACCGATTTTTGTTCGTCTAAGTGCAGATAAATGAGCACCTGATTCCAGTGCTTTTCCAAAATCATAAGCCAACGAACGTATGTAAGTCCCTTTGCTACAAGTGACACTAAAATTAACCTTTAGTCCTTCTATTTTGGTAATTTTAAATTCCTCAATGGTCACTTTTCTAGAGTTGATTTTTACAGATTCTCCAGCACGGGCAAACTCATATAAACGTTTGCCTTCTTTTTTTAACGCAGAAAATACGGGTGGAAACTGATCAATTTCACCAATAAATTGATCGGTAGTTTTATGAATTAATGCCGGAGTAATATGGGCCGTTGGAAACTCCTGATCGATGGCTGTTTCAAGATCATAGGAAGGCGTTGTGCTGCCCAAAACAAATGTCCCCGTATAGGTTTTTATTTGCCCTTGAAACGTGTCGATTTGCTTAGTCATCTTTCCAGTACAAATTATTAAAAGTCCCGTTGCTAAGGGGTCTAAAGTACCTGCATGACCTACTTTAATTTTTTTTAAATTGAAAGCTTGACGAATGTGCCAACGCAATTTATTAACCACTTGAAAAGACGTCCATTCTAAAGGTTTGTCAATCAATACAAGCTGACCATCTAAATAATCTTGAGCTGTTTTCATTTGAATTAAAAAGTTGTGATGATTGCTAAAATTCCAACGACACAACAGTAATAAGCAAAGTATTTTAATCGACTATTTTTAACCAAACGAATCATAAGGGTACAAGCAAAAAGTCCTGCAACAAAGGCTGCTATAAATCCTGCAACAAAGCTGTTAAAATTATCAGCATTATAGCTCAAGTCTCCACTAATAACATCTTTAGCAATCTTCCCTAAAATGAGAGGAATCACCATTAAAAAAGAAAAGCGTGCCGCTTTTGATTTGTCATTTCCCAATAATACAGAGGTTGAAATAGTAGCTCCTGAGCGAGAAATCCCAGGGAGCATGGCAATAGCTTGTGAGATTCCAATGACAAAAGCATCCCAAAACCCCACTTTTTTATTTGTTGCTTTTGCACGGTCTGCCAAAAATAATAACAAAGCGGTCACAATGAGCATAAACCCAACGAGTAAGATATTATTTCCAAAAAGAGCCTCTAATTCTGCTTCAAATAGGATGCCTACAAATCCAGCAGGCAGCATAGAAATCATTATTTTGACAATAAACTGGGTATCCTCATTCCATTCAAACTTGAATAAAGCAGCAAAGAGTGTAACGATATCTTTTCTGAAAATAATTAAGGTGCTTAGAGCTGTTGCGAAGTGAAGAACTACCGTGAAAATCAAACTATTCTCAGGGATTGATTCATCCCCCAACAGGGCTTTACCAATTTCCAAATGCCCACTAGAAGAGACTGGTAAAAACTCAGTAAGTCCTTGTATAATTCCTAATAAAATACTGTCAAAAAAATCCATCTATTTTTTGAAATTTTTAAGAATAGCATAAACCTGAATTCCAAACCCAATTAAAATAAGGGTTGGTGCGACGCGAATTCTTTGAGCATTAAAGATTTTAGGGTTAAAGACATTAGGGTCGTCGGAACCGCCACCCGCCATCAGGATAAATCCTAAAGCGATAAGCAAAAGGCCCACAAACATCCATTTGTAATTTTGCCTTCCAAAAATAAAATTTTTCTTTGCGTTTTCTTTGCGTTTCTGTTCTCCCATAATTAATTAAATTGTGTGAATGTAAAAGGGTTCATTGAATCTAAAATTGTATTTTAAAGTACTTCTGGTAGTTGGGTTTTTAATAATAAAGTTGATCGGTTTTTAGGTTTAAAAAACGTTGGGTTGCGAAAAAAGTGCTCCACCAAGTAATTAAAACTCCTACAACAAAAATACAGCCAAACAAGGCTCCAATAGACAATTGATTTTGAATCAAATTGAATTCTGGAAATGATTTATCGACATAATATACGACTACCCCCATGCCAACAAGAGCTAAAATCGAACCGATAATTCCAAGTCGAATACTACGCCAAATAAAAGGTTTACGAATAAATTTTTTGGTCGCTCCTACCATCTGCATGGTTTTGATTGAAAAGCGTTTGGAGTTCACTGCCAGACGGATGGAACTATTTATTAAAAGAACCGCGATTCCCGTAAAAATTCCGCTGATAATTAAAATCCATAAACTGAGACGTTTTACATTGCTGTTCATTAAAGATACAAGATCCTTATCATATTTAATGTCCTCCACAAAGTTCTTTTTCATCGTACTTTCTGTGATGCTATCCAAACGACGTGCAGTCACATAGTCCGCTTTGAGATTCACTTCAATCGAATTTTTTAAAGGATTATAGCCAATATCGTCTAAGAAATCCTCTCCATATTCTAACTTCATAAAATCGGCAGCAGACTCTTTAGAAATAAATTTTGTCTGTTTTACATAGTCCGAAAATGCCAAGCTTTTTTCGAGTTGTTTTATTTCAACTTCTTTGGAAGTGTCTTCCAAATAGATGGTAAGAATAACCTGTTCTTTAAAATTATCAGAAATTGATTTGGCATTGAGAACCAATAGCCCTAAAATCCCTAACAAAAAAAGAACCAAAGCGATACTGAGGACGACCGAAAAATAGGACGAAATTAAACGGCGTTTTTGATGTTTTTCAAATGATGAACTCATAGTAATTGTCTAACGAATGTAAAAGTATAAAAAAACTTACTTAAATGGCTAGTAATTCCCTGAAAACAAATTAACATTTCATAGTCGTGTTGTTTCGTCATACAGAGTTTTTTACTTGCTAAATAAAGCGTAAATTTGCAGCTGTTAATGATAGCAATATGATGTACAATTTCAATGAAATTGAAGCCAAATGGCAAAAAAAGTGGGCAGAACAACAAACGTTTAAAGCTGATAATAATTCTACCAAACCCAAATATTATGTTTTAGACATGTTTCCCTATCCTAGTGGAGCAGGGCTTCATGTTGGACACCCTCTTGGTTATATTGCATCCGATATTTACGCACGTTACAAGCGCCATAAAGGGTTTAATGTATTACATCCACAAGGCTATGATAGTTTTGGATTGCCTGCAGAACAGTATGCCATCCAAACGGGACAGCACCCAGCAGTTACGACCGAAGCAAACATAAAAACTTACCGCCGCCAACTCGATCAAATGGGGTTTTCATTTGATTGGTCTAGAGAAGTGCGCACCTCTTCACCCGAATATTACAAATGGACACAATGGATTTTTATCCAACTATTTAACTCTTGGTATAACAACGCTTCTAACAAAGCAGCGTCTATTGATGAGCTTATAAAATTATTTTCTAATCAAGGAAATGCAACGGTAGATGCAATCTGTGATGAAGCCATTGAAGTGTTTACTGCTGAGGAATGGAATGCCATGTCTTCGGAGCGTCAACAACAAATTTTATTACAATACAGATTGACATACCTAGCAGAAACCGAAGTCAATTGGTGTCCCGAGTTGGGAACTGTTTTAGCGAATGATGAAATTGTCAACGGCGTTTCCGAACGTGGGGGGTATCCAGTAATTCGAAAGAAAATGACGCAATGGAGCATGCGGATATCTGCCTATGCCGAACGTCTTTTACAAGGGCTTAACACGATAGATTGGACAGATGCCCTTAAAGAAAGTCAACGCAATTGGATTGGAAAATCAGTAGGGGCTTCTGTGGTGTTTAAACTTAAAGACCATGCCTCAACCATTGAAGTATTTACCACCAGACCTGATACAATTTTTGGCGTGTCTTTTATGACCCTTGCTCCCGAGCATGAATTGGTAAGCCAGATTACCACTCCAGCTCAAAAATCAGCAGTAGAGGCCTATGTTTTGGCAACTGCAAAACGGAGTGAGCGCGACCGAATGGCGGATGTAAAAACCATTTCAGGCGTGTTTACAGGTGCCTATGCTGAACATCCCTTAACAAAAAAACCCGTTCCTGTTTGGGTGGGGGATTATGTATTGGCTGGGTATGGAACTGGTGCCGTAATGTCAGTGCCATGTGGAGACCAGCGTGATTATGATTTTGCAAAACACTTTAACATTGAAATTCCGAATATTTTTAAAGGCATCGATATTAGTGAAGAAGCCTATACAGATAAAACCAATACCATCATCGCCAACAGCGATTTTTTAAATGACTTAGACTATAAACAAGCATCAAAAAAAGCCATTGAAATCCTAGAAGAAAAGGGATATGGTTTAGGAAAAACAAATTACCGACTTCGAGATGCTGTGTTTTCAAGACAGCGGTATTGGGGCGAACCGTTCCCGGTATATTATGTAATTGGATTGCCACAAATGATTGCGGCGGAACACTTGCCAATTAGTTTGCCAGAAGTTGAAAAATATTTACCAACCGAAGAAGGCGAGCCACCATTGGGTCGTGCTGAGGTCTGGGCATGGGATACCACTCAAAATACGGTTGTTGAAAACCATAAAATAGACCATCAAACCATATTTCCTTTAGAGCTCAATACAATGCCTGGATGGGCGGGGAGTTCATGGTATTTTAACAGATACATGGATGCACATAACCAAAATGAATTTGCTAGTTCCGAAGCCTTGAATTATTGGAAAGAAGTGGATTTGTATATTGGTGGAAGCGAGCATGCCACAGGGCATTTGCTCTATGCACGTTTTTGGCAAAAATTCTTATTTGATTTAGGGCTTGTCCCTGTAGATGAGTTTGCAAAAAAACTGATCAATCAAGGAATGATTCTGGGAACGAGTGCGTTTGTAGGACGAGTTGAAGGAACCCAAACTTTTATGTCTGCAGATACGATTACCACGGAGTCTATTCAGTGGATTCATGCGGATGTATCTTTTGTAAATGCTTCTGATGAGTTGGATATTGAAGCCTTTAAGTCTTGGAGGGAAGAGTTTAAAAATGCAGAATTTATTACAGATAACGAGGGTCTATTTAAAGTGAAACGCGAGGTTGAAAAAATGTCCAAATCCAAATACAACGTCGTAAATCCAGATGCAATTTGCAAACAGTATGGTGCCGATTCATTGCGTTTATACGAAATGTTTTTAGGGCCTTTAGAACAATACAAACCGTGGAATACCTCCGGAATTACAGGGGTTCATAATTTTCTTAAAAAATTATGGAAGTTATATATTGGACAAGATGGGCTTAAGGTTACTGATGATGAGCCTTCAAAAGACCAATTAAAAACGCTTCATAAAACCATTAAGAAAGTCACAGAAGACATCGAGAATTTTTCGTTTAATACCTCTGTTTCTACCTTTATGATTGCTGTGAATGAACTGACTGCTCAAAGGTGTATTTCTAAAACTATTTTAGAACCACTATTGATATTGATTTCTCCGTATGCACCACATATAGCAGAAGAATTATGGGAGCAGCTAGGTCATCAAAATTCAATCACAACAGCTAAATTTCCAGAATTTGATGCCAGTCACCTGATCGAAAGCACCAAAGCCTATCCAATATCATTCAATGGTAAAATGCGATTTACGATTGAATTATCATTGGATTTAAGTAAAGAAGAAATCGAAGCAGCCGTGATGGGAGATGAAAAAACGGTTGCACAACTGGATGGACGTGTTCCGAAAAAAGTGATTGTTGTACCAGGTAAAATTGTAAACATTGTTGGATAATATAGATTCTATCGAAGTCTTAGGGCTTATTGCTGCTTGCTTGACAACCTATGCGTTTTTACCTCAAGTGTATAAAACTTGGAAAACAAAAGATGTGTCAGCATTTTCATTGCCAACCTTTTCTTTGTTTTTTGTGGGGATTGTGTTTTGGTTGGTCTATGGGATTTTAAAAGAAAGCCTGTCCATGATTTTGGCAAATACGATTACTTTGGTGTCCTCGTTTACATTACTAGTATTTATTTTTAAATATAGGAAACGCTAAAATGTACTGTCATTTTTTCAGTTTTAAAAATTGGTGCTATTTTTGATAACATATTAAACTAAATTTAAAACAATTGTTATGGGAACATATTATTTTATTCTAGGAGCCATCGCTTTGGTAAGCTGGCTTGTGAGTTCAACCTTAAAACGTAAATTTGAAACCTACTCAAAAATTCATTTACGGAATGGAATGAGTGGAGCTGAAATTGCTGAAAAAATGCTATCCGATCATGGCATTAGAGATGTAAAAGTCGTGTCAACGGCGGGTCGTCTTACAGACCATTACAATCCTAAAGATAAAACAGTAAACCTAAGTGAAGCGGTTTATAACGAGCGAAACGCCGCTGCTGCGGCTGTTGCGGCACACGAATGTGGACATGCGGTACAGCATGCTCAAGCTTACAGTTGGTTGCAGTTGCGCTCAACACTAGTGCCAGCGGTAAATATTTCTTCAAAATTATCCATGTGGTTAATTGTTGGAGGCTTAATTTTAGGGTTTGGAGCGGGTGTTGGCTTGGGTTATTGGGTGGTTGTTTTGGGGTTTGTATTGATGGCGGTTGCCACTTCCTTCAGTTTTATCACCTTGCCTGTAGAGTACGATGCGAGTAACCGTGCATTAGCGTGGTTAAAAAACAAGCATATGGTGTCTCAAGAAGAATTTAAAGGCGCCGAAGATGCACTCAAATGGGCGGCACGAACGTATTTGGTAGCTGCTCTGGGATCTTTAGCGACCTTAGTGTATTGGGGTCTTCAAATTTTTGGAAGAGATTAATTAGATTTTAATTTGGCGATCAATTTGTTGGTCCAAAGAAATAAATGTTTCAGTTCTTGAAACACCTGAAATCGGTTGAATCTGTTTATTTAAAACAGACATCAAGTGTTCGTTGTCTTTACAAAGTATTTTGATTAAGACACTCCAGTTTCCAGTGGTGTAATGACATTCTAAGACTTCAGGAATTCTTTTGAGCTGTTTGACAGCATCTGAATTATTTTTTGCTTTATCCAAATACACGCCAACAAATGCCATGGTTGTATATCCCAAAATCTTTGGATTTATTACAAACTTAGAGCCTGCGATAAGCCCAGAGTTTTCTAATTTACGAAGCCGTTGATGAATAGCAGCCCCAGAAATTCCGACAGTACGGGCAATTTCTAGTACTGGAGTTCTTGCATCTTTCATAAGAGCCCTTAGAATTGTCTTATCAATACCGTCAATTTCTATAGTTTTGTTCATTTTTTAATAAAATCTTCTAATTTACAAAGCAAAAGTATTAAAATAATTTCAATTTATAACTAAATTATTCATTTAGGGCATTATATCCTAAGTATTCAGTTTCTTTTTCATTAAATATGACACCAAAATCTTTTAATTCATTTAATACAGGGGTGTATAACTCTGTTTTAGTTGGAATTTGAACACCATAGCTTTGTATTTTGTTGTTTAGTATCGCTAAAGTGGCAATTGCAACGGGTAATCCTACAGTTTTTGACATTGCAGTAAAGGTTTGATCTTCGCCAGTACACACCATTGTGGCATCAATTTGATGTTTTTTGCCATTCAATTCATACCCAAATTTATGATACATCACGATCATGTCCTTATCCTCAGGGCTCAAAGTCCAACTGTCTAACAATATTTTTTGAAGTATTTGTGCGGGCGTGGCATTTTTCAATTCCACTTTTTTATCATCGCTAAAAATATTGAGTTCTTCGAGCTTCTCCCATACAATATCATCTTGATCAATCTTTAATTGGTATCTCAATTTTAATTCTACCGAATCTGTAGGACTGTAGGGTAAAAACGAATTGACAAAACTACGATAGCTCATGTTTTCGCTATCTGCAATTGTATAGCTATCGTCAGTCATTCCAAGCAAGACAAAAATTTGCCACGCTCTACTAAACCCCACTCTTCGAATTGTTCCTCGATACAATGTTTGGATGTCTGCTAGTCCATAAACCTCTTGATATTTAAGTGAATCTCTGTTCGCATATGCCTCAAACCGACCATAGCCATCAACTTCTAAAAACTCTGTACGTCTAAACAAGCGGTGGTAAGGAATATATTTAAATTTATTTTCTTGTAGGAACTTTGCAGCTCCACCTTGTCCTGCCAAAACCACATTGCGAGGATTCCAAGTAAATTTATAATTCCAAAGGTTTGTATCGCTTTCAGGCGCCATCAATCCCCCTGTGAACGATTCAAAAAGTAACATCTTTCCGCCCGCTGCCCTAATCCGATCGATGACCTGCATGGCACTCATATGATCCACTCCAGGATCCAATCCAATCTCATTTAAAAAGATCAGATTTTTGGCTTTTGCTTCCGAATCCAGTACTTTCATTTCTTCACTTACATAGGAAGCAGTCACCAAATGTTTCCCAAATTTCAAGCAATCTTTGGCAACCTCAATATGAAATCGAGCTGGAAGCATCGATACAACGATGTCTGCATTTTGAACGGCCTGTTCACGTGCAGATTTATCAAAAATATCAAGTTTTAGCGCGTTTGCATTCGGATGGTTCCCAATCCACTTTTTTGCGTTTGAAGTCTCTAAATCTCCAATGGTTATGTTTAAGTGCTCTGTAACAGATTTATCCAAAAAGTACTTTATGAGGTATGATGCAGATTTCCCTGCTCCGATAATTAAAATGTTTCGCATAGTGCTGTGAGATTCTTACTTTTGTGTTTAGTTTGACTACTAATGTAGAAAATTTAATACTTTGAAATAGAAAATGGATCGAAAAATATTTCTCTTAGCATGTGTTACAGGAGCACTTGGCGTTGTTTTAGGAGCCTTTGCGGCACACGGTTTGAAGCCGTTGCTTAGTATTTCAGCATTTGAGAGTTTTAATACTGGAATCCGTTATCAAATGTATCATTCTTTTTTGTTATTCTTTATAGGGCTCTCAACAGACATTAAACCCAATCAAAAATCGATTTTATTTAAACTTATACTCACAGGGGTTTTATTATTTTCGGGTTCTATATACTTTTTAGCGACCAATGATTTGACTCCTCTTAATTTTAAAGTTATTGGATTCATTACACCTGTTGGAGGCTTGATTTTGATAGCCTCATGGCTTCTATTATTTACATATTTTTTTAAGAAAAAACAGTAAAATAGGACACATTTAATATTATTCAATACTTTTGTAGAATTAAACTAACTTGATAATTATGCCACAAACTAAACCTATCACGAAAACGATTTCGTTACACCCTTACGGTATAGCGTCTCAAAAAGTACATTATCAACTTTCTCCAAATGAGCTTCATCAACTGACAATTGACAATAATCAAGGCCTAGAATCAAGTTCAGGTGCCTTGGTCATTCAAACAGGCGAGTTTACGGGTCGCTCTCCAAAAGACCGATTTATAGTCAAAGATGCCATTACCAAAGATCGCGTTTGGTGGGGAGATGTAAACATCCCATTTGCACCGAATGACTTTGACGCACTCTATAATAAAGTGACTTCCTACCTTTCTGAAAAAGAACTATTTGTACGTGATTGTTATGCCTGTTCTGACCCTGCTTACCGTACCAATATCCGTGTGATTAATGAATATCCTTGGAGTAATTACTTTGCTTATAATATGTTTTTAAGACCTACGAAGTCTGAACTAAAAAACTTTGACCCAGAGTGGACAGTAATCAATGCACCTGGTTTTATGGCCGATCCAATCAAAGATGGTACTCGTCAGCATAATTTTGCGATTTTAAACTTCACTAAAAAAATAGCTCTTATTGGAGGTACTGGATATACAGGCGAAATCAAAAAAGGTATTTTTTCTGCTTTAAACTTTATACTTCCAGTATTTAAAAACACCCTACCGATGCATTGCAGTGCCAATATTGGAAATGATGGTGATACGTCTATCTTTTTTGGGCTTTCAGGAACTGGAAAAACAACACTTTCTACCGACCATCACCGCCATTTGATTGGAGACGACGAACATGGTTGGACCAGTGAAAACACCATTTTTAATTTTGAAGGAGGCTGTTATGCGAAGGTCATAAATTTATCGAGAGATAAAGAGCCTGAAATCTTTGAGGCCATAAAAAAGGGGGCAATTCTAGAAAATGTAATCATGGATTCTAAAGGGGTGGTTGATTATTCAGATACGACCATCACACAAAATACGCGAGTGAGTTATCCGATCCACTTTATAGATAATATTCAACCCAACTCAATTGGAAAGAACCCAAAAAATATTTTTTTCCTCACTGCAGATGCTTTTGGTGTATTGCCTCCCATTTCAAAACTAACGCCTGGTCAAGCCGCCTATCATTTTATCTCTGGATATACCGCAAAAGTTGCCGGTACAGAGGCAGGGATTACAGAACCTGTTCCTAGTTTTTCAGCTTGTTTTGGCGCGCCTTTTATGCCCTTACACCCCACAAAATACGCCGAAATGCTGAGTGCTAAAATGAAGGCTACTGGCGTCATTGTTTGGTTGGTAAATACAGGCTGGACTGGTGGGCCATATGGAATAGGATCGCGTATGAAATTGGAGTACACGCGCGCAATGATCAATGCAGCAATGGATGGATCCTTAGAGGCCGCCAATAAAGATAATTACCACATTCACTCTGTTTTTGGAGTGCTTCAACCAAGATTGTGCCCAAATGTACCGACAGAATTTTTAAGTCCTCGAAAATCATGGAAAAATGATGAAGGCTTTTATAAAACAGCTCATAAATTAGCAGCCTCATTTAAAACAAATTTCAAGAAGTTTGAAAGCTATGCCAATGAAGAAATTATGGCTGGAGGTCCAAAAGTCTAATCTAATTTAGTTTTCACCTATTTAAAAATAAAAATTGTAATTTTAGGGTTCACAATGAACCAATGAGATATTTAGCTTTTGTCTTACTTTTCTGTTTTTTTTATTCATGTAATTATTATGAAAAAAAGAAACTCGATTCTGATACGATTTTAATGGAAGAGTTAAAGACGTTTAATTGGAATGAAGTCGATCGCTATCCCAATTTTGAAAATTGTGAAAATTCTATTGACTTTCAAGACAGTAAAAATTGTTTTGAACAAACCATTACAACACATATTTCTGAATATTTTGGAACACAAAACATTATCGTCTCACAAACGGTGAAGGATACAATTCGTATCGATTTATTGGTTTCCAATAGCGGAGAGCTTCAAATTTCTAAAATACAAACACAGGAACTGACTAGAGAACAACTCCCCTTGTTGGACTCCATTTTAACACGTAGTTTAGAGGGGCTTCCTAAATTATATCCTGCGATTAAAAGAAGTCAGCAAGTGCAAACGGCATTTCAATTGCCAATAATTCTAAGGGTAGATTAATGGCTGAAGAAAAAATTATATTAGGGATTGATCCCGGAACCACTATCATGGGCTTTGGATTGATAAAAGTCAAGGGAAAAACTATGGAGTTTTTACAATTGAATGAATTGTTACTAAAAAAATATGACGACCATTACTTAAAACTCAAACTTATTTTTGAGCGTACCATTGAGCTGATAGACACTTTTCATCCTGACGAAATTGCGATTGAAGCTCCTTTTTTTGGTAAAAATGTGCAAAGTATGTTAAAACTCGGAAGGGCTCAAGGGGTTGCGATGGCTGCTGGACTTTCCAGAGAAATTCCAATTACAGAGTATTCTCCAAAAAAAATTAAAATGGCCATCACAGGAAATGGAAATGCCAGTAAAGAACAAGTCGCTAAAATGTTGCAAAGTCTTTTAGAGTTAAAAGAATTACCCAAAAACCTCGATTCAACAGATGGGTTGGCAGCGGCAGTTTGCCATTTTTATAACCAAGGAAAAGTTACTGGTGGCAAAAGTTATACGGGCTGGAGTGCCTTTGTAAAGCAAAATGAAAGCAGAGTTAAAAAATAAACGATCCCTATGGACATAGAAACCCTCAAATATCCAATAGGGAAACCTAAAATTCCTACCAAAATTGAACCCACCCATATTGAAAGTTGGATACAATCCATCAGACAGTTTCCTTCGCTTGTGACAAAAGAAGTAATCCCTCTTACAGATAAGGAACTTCATTATAAATACCGTCCCGAGGGTTGGACAATTCAACAAGTGGTTGGTCATTGTATTGACAGCCACATGAATAGTATCACTCGTTTTAAATTGGCACTCACGGAAGACAATCCTATCATCAAACCTTATAAGGAGGCACAGTGGGCAACGCTGAATGACACGGTAGATTATAGCATTCAAAGCTCAACGAAGCTCTTAGCTGGAATTCATCAACGTTGGGTGTTTTTATTAGAGCAATTAGAGACCGTACAATTTCAAAGAACCTATATCCATCCAGAAGGAAATGAATGTATTTCTTTGCAAGAGAGTTTGGCCATTTATGCTTGGCATTGCAACCATCACTTACAGCACATTATCAATGCGAAAGTGTTCAAATATTAATCAAAAACTCCATTTCAGTGTCAGGTATTTATATCCACATTCCATTTTGTAAAAAAGCTTGTCACTACTGTAACTTTCACTTTTCGAC
>JABAZA010000095.1 GCA_018608725.1 Flavobacteriaceae bacterium | reverse complement strand
GACCGAAGTCACTGGATTTTGAATCCAGCGCGTCTACCAATTCCGCCACTTGAGCTTAAGTAGATTGCAAAACTATAAAATTATTTCTTTAATCATATTAAAATTAGTCGCTATTATCCTTTAAGAGTTCAAATAAATTTCTAAATTTGCACCTCGATAAAAAAACCAGTTTAAAGCACTCAAAAACAGAACGCTATCATGTCTAATGTAATTCCAGAGCCAAAAATATTCACATGTACCAACTCCATGGTACTCGGTAAAAAAATTGCGGCTTCTTACGGAATCCCTCTGGGAAATGTAATTACATCGACCTACAGCGATGGTGAATTTCAACCTTCTTTTGAAGAATCGATTCGTGGAACACGCGTATTTTTAATCGGTTCTACCAATCCAGGTCCAGAAAATTTAATGGAATTATTGTTGATGCTAGACGCTGCAAAACGTGCATCTGCTAGACATATTACAGCCGTGATTCCGTACTTTGGATGGGCACGACAAGATCGTAAAGACAAACCAAGAGTCCCTATTGCTGCTAAATTAGTGGCTAAAATGCTGGAAACAGCGGGTGCCACTCGTATCATAACAATGGACTTACATGCCGATCAAATTCAAGGGTTTTTTGAAAAACCAGTTGATCACATGTTTGCATCCACCATCTTTTTACCTTACTTAAAGAGTTTAAACTTAGACAATCTTACCATAGCTTCCCCAGATATGGGAGGATCTAAACGTGCTTACGCCTATTCAAAAGCTCTCGAAAGTGATGTGGTTATTTGTTACAAGCAACGTGCTAAAGCCAATGTAATTTCTCATATGGAATTGATTGGTCATGTAACTGGAAAAAATGTAGTATTGGTCGATGATATGGTGGACACTGCTGGTACCTTAACAAAAGCAGCCGATCTATTGATGGAACGTGGAGCCTTAAGTGTAAGAGCCATTTGTACCCACCCTATTTTATCGGGAAATGCTTACGAACGCCTCGAAAATTCAAAATTAGAAGAACTTATCGTAACAGATTCTATTCCGGTTTCGCAAGAAAGCCCAAAAATTAGGGTCTTAAGCTGTGCGGATTTATTTGCCGATGTGATGACCAAAGTGCATCAAAACGAATCAATTAGTTCTAAATTCATAATGTAAAACAATTAAAATCAATAAATATAAATACATGAAATCAATTACAATTAACGGATCGAAAAGAGAAAGCGTGGGCAAGAAAGCAACTAAAGCCTTACGTAATGCTGGACAGGTGCCTTGCGTATTATACGGAGGAGACAAGCCAGTGCATTTCTCAGCAGAAGAATTGGCATTCTCTAAACTAGTATACACACCAAACGCACATACAGTTGTGATTGCTTTAGGTAGTGAATCGTTTCATGCAGTTCTACAGGATATTCAATTTCACCCTGTAACAGACCGCATTTTACACATCGACTTTTATCAACTATTTGACGATAAAGAAATTGCTATGGACATTCCAGTTCATCTCATAGGAAAATCGTTAGGAGTTGCTAATGGAGGATCTTTACGAAGAAACAAACGTAAATTGAGAGTAAAAGCTCTACCGGTTAACTTACCCGATTTTATTGAAGCGGATATTACGCCACTCAAAATTGGAAATAAACTTACAGTTAATCAATTAGCAAACGATGCTTATAAGTTTTTACACCCAGATAACACGGTTGTGTGTCAAGTGAAACGTTCTAGAGTTTCTATCGACGACTTTGAAGAAGAAGAAGAAGAAGAAGAAGGAGCTGAAGGTGCGGAGGGTGCTGCTCCAGCGGAGGGTGCTGCTCCGGCTGAAGGTGCTGCTCCGGCAGATGCTTAAACCATCTTTTAAAATCATTATTATAAAAGCATTCTGTTATTCAGAATGCTTTTTTTATTTTTACGGAATATGTATCATTGGTTATTTAAAAATAAAAGCAACAATAACACCACCGAAGAGATGTCTAAAAAATACTTGATTGTTGGATTGGGAAATCATGGTGCCGACTACGTTAACACTCGTCATAACGTCGGCTTTAAGGTCGTAGAGAATTTTGTGCAGCTAAATGCAGCTGTTTTTGAAACCAAAAAATTAGGAGACTTGGCAAGCTTTAAATTTAAAGGGCGCACCTTTTTGCTTTTAAAACCAAATACTTATATGAATCTAAGCGGCAAAGCCGTTAAGTACTGGTTAGAAAAAGAATCCATTCCACTCGAAAACCTTTTGATAATTACAGACGATTTAAATTTACCATTTGGAACCCTTCGCCTAAAAACAAAAGGCAGTGCTGGTGGGCATAATGGCCTAAAAGATATACAAGATAGGCTGAATACATCGCAGTACAACAGACTCCGTTTTGGCATCAGTGATGAATTTGCAAAAGGAAAACAAGTAGATTATGTACTTGGAAATTGGACGGATGATGAGACCGAAAAACTCAAAGAACGTTTAGAGCATTGCAGCGAATTTATCAAAAGCTATGTGATGGCTGGGATTCAAAATACAATGAATACATTTAACGGCACCTAACTTTCTAGGGTTTTGAGCGTAGCCCTCCGTAAGTCTGTCAAAATCAGGGAGTAAAGGCATCAATTATCGTTTATCTACTTTTTATTTTAATTTATATCAATTGTTTTTTGTAATTTTACAAGTACGAATTTAACTAAATTAAAAATGAAAAAAATTACTTTGAAAGCTATTTTCATGGCTTTATTTTTTACAACTACACTTTCTTTTTCTCAAACAAACTCGGTTAATCAAACATTATTTGGTCAGGAACTTACCGATGCCAATATTGAAAGTCTTGAGGAATCAGATGTGATTCGATGTGGGAGTGTTGAGTACGAACAATATCTTAAGTCGGTAGATCCAAAAAGAGCCACTAAAGAAGAATTTGAATCTTGGTTAGCGCCCAAAATCGAAGAGATTAAAGCGCAAAGATCTAATAGGACTTCTATTCTGGTGACATTACCAGTGATTTACCATGTAATAACAGATGGATTTGGATCTGATAATTTGTCTGAGGCGGTTATTCAAGCTCAAAATGACCAATTAAACATAGATTTCAGCAATAATGCAGGGAGTCCCTATTCGGTGGCTGCAGATACGGAAGTGCAGTTTTGTTTAGCAACACAAAATGAGATCGGATCAACTCTCATTGAGCCAGGAATTAATAGAATCACCGATTTTGGTGATGGACCTTTCTCAATGTCAGATTTCGATAATTCTATAAAACCCCAAACACAATGGGATCCAACTCGCTATTTTAATATTTGGCTGGCTGATTTAGGAGGTGGTCTTTTAGGCTATGCACAATTTCCTTCCAGTTCAGGGTTGCCTGGTCTAAACACCAATGGTGGTAATGCAAACACTGATGGGGTTGTCGTCACTTCCTCTTCAGTAGGTTCTGTTGCGAATCCAAGTTCTGGAGGTCCTTATAACTTAGGAAGAACCTTAACACATGAAGTAGGACACTGGCTTGGATTAAGACATATTTGGGGCGATACGGGATCCTGTGGAAATGACGACTATTGTGCGGATACACCCGATGCTACAAATTCTAATGGAGGATGTCCAACAGTTGACAGTTGTCCATCAGATGGTTTGGGAGCTGACATGGTTGAAAATTTTATGGATTACTCTAACGATGCTTGTCTGAACACTTTTACAGCCGATCAAAAAACAAGAATTCAAGCCGTATTGGCAAATTCGCCAAGACGAATGGAACTCGGTACTTCCACAGTTTGTGCGCCAGCAATTACCTATGATTATGATGGAGGCATAGAACTTGACGGTTTAAATCTTGAGGAATGTGGTACAACATTTACGCCCACAGTAATTGTTACCAACAATGGAAATACTACTTTATCTTCTGCAGTAATCAGTTATCAAATAGATAGTGATACGCCTACCACGCAGTCATGGAGTGGCTTTTTATTTTCGGGTTCAAGTGAAACCGTGACGCTTCCTACACTAAATATTTCGGGTGGAAGTCATACGTTTACAGTGGAATTATTAAATCCAAATGGGAATGCAGATCAAAATACAGTGGACAATACAGCGATGTCGAGTGCCTTTGCAGTCTTCTTTGATACAAACACCGTGAATCTTACATTACTGACCGATGATTATGGGTCAGAAACCTCTTGGGAGTTTAAAGACGGCAATGATGCTATTTTGTACTCAGGAACTGGATATGCAAATAACATCACAGTTAATGAATCCTTTGATGTCACTGCAGGGGGCTGTTACTCTTTTACGATTTATGATACTCAAAGTGATGGTATTTGTTGTGGTTATGGAATAGGAAACTATACATTAACAGACAGTAATTCAAATGTGATAGCAGACGGTGGAGAATTTAATTCTCAAGAAACAGTTTCCATTACTACAACCACTTTGGGAGCCGAGAGTTACTTTTTAGACCGTGAAATTACGCTCTATCCAAATCCAACTACAAATGTGCTTAACATCAAGCTTGGGACATCAAACAACTTGCCTGATAACTACACGATTTATAATATGTTAGGTCAAGTCGTTCGTCAGAAATCTGTTGTAACACCAAACGATTTAAGTGTGAATACTTCCAGCCTAAGTAAAGGCATGTATTTCATAAAAATAGCAACAGACAACGCTTCGATGTCTCTGCCGTTTGTTAAGAAATAAACCATTCAATTTATAACATAAAAAAGGAGCCATTCGGCTCCTTTTTTATGTTAAATAGATTTCAATAATTAACAGGCATTAGAAACACTTTAAAGAATTTATAAGTAAAAAAAGTAAAAGTGAATGCTCTTAAAATGCATCCCTTTTTTTATCTTCGTGCTTTATATTTCAAATTCCAAAAACGAGCTATTGAAAATTAAATCTGCCGCCGATTACGATCAAATAAAAGACTCTGTTGTCACCATAGGCACATTTGATGGCGTTCATAGGGGGCATCAAAAAATAATCAATCGTCTTGTAGATATTGCCCAAACCGAACAGCTTCAAGCGCTGGTATTGACCTTTTTTCCGCACCCTCGAATGGTGGTTCAAAAAGATACCTCCATAAAACTCATCAATACCATTGATGAGAAAGCAGGTTTAATTCAGGACTTAGGAGTCGATCATTTAGTTGTCAAAGCCTTTACACAAGATTTTTCAAGATTAAGCTCCCTTGAGTATGTTCGCGATGTGCTGGTCAATAAGTTACATGTAAAACATATTATCGTGGGCTACGACCATCACTTTGGGAGAAACCGTACCGCCAATATCAAAGATCTCAAAGAGTTTGGTGCCTTTTATGGATTTAAAGTCACCGAAATCAGTGCACAAGAAGTAGGAGATGTCGCAGTGAGTTCCACCAAAATTAGAACCGCGTTAGGAGAAGGTTCCATCAAAATAGCCAATGATTTTTTGGGCTATAATTTCATGATCAATGGAACAGTTGTTAAAGGAAAAGGTCTTGGGAAAACCATTCAATTTCCGACCGCCAATTTAAAAATAGAAGAACCGTATAAACTCATTCCTAAAAATGGAGTCTATCTGGTGCAGTCTATAATTAACAACAAATTGGTGTATGGAATGCTAAACATTGGAACCAATCCCACTGTTAGTGATGCCAATGAACTATCTGTAGAAGTCTTCTTTTTTGATTTTGATCAATCACTTTATGGGGAGGTTCTTACGATTCAATTTTTAGATCGGATTAGAGATGAAATTAAGTTTTCGGGGCTAGAGGGTTTAAAATCACAATTGGAGCTTGATCAACAGGCTGCTTTTGCCAAAATAGCTCTGCTTACAAAAAACTAACTCAATTTAGACGTAAAACCAATTCTTGTTTTATTCTAAATGATTAAATTTGCTTCTTAAAATAAGAGCTATGTTACAAGTATCCTACATAAGAGAGCACCAAGCGGAAGTCCTAGCACGTTTAAGCAAACGCACAAACGAAGCCAAGTCGCTCATTGATGCCGTGATAAAACTGGACGAATCTCGTAGAGGACTCCAAACACAAGTGGATACGATTTCTTCGGAGTTGAATGCTATTTCAAAAGAAATAGGGGAGTTGTTTAAATCTGGACAAGCCCAAAAGGCCAATGAATTCAAACAAAAAACTGCGGAACTAAAAGCCTCTAAAACTGTGCTTTCAGAGGAGTTAAATGTAGCAACAGAAGCACTCCAAACCTTATTGTACAAAATACCCAATCTTCCAAATTCAATAGTTCCTGTTGGAACCACTGAAGAGGATAACGAAGAAGTTTTTAGAGCAGGAACCATTCCAACCCTCTCTGAAAATGCAGTGCCCCATTGGGAGTTGGCCAAAAAATATGATATTATTGATTTTGAATTGGGGAATAAAATTACGGGAGCAGGCTTTCCTGTTTATAAAGGCAAAGGCGCTCGATTACAACGCGCATTAATTAATTATTTTCTAGATAAAAATACCGCTGCTGGTTACAGTGAAATTCAAGTACCACATTTGGTTAATGAAGCTTCGGGTTTTGGAACCGGTCAATTGCCTGACAAAGAAGGTCAAATGTACCATGTGACTAACGATGATTTATATTTGATCCCAACAGCAGAAGTGCCAGCAACCAATATTTTTAGAGATGTGTTATTACAAGAAAACGACCTCCCAAAAACATTAACCGCTTATACGCCTTGTTTTCGAAGAGAAGCAGGAAGTTATGGCGCACACGTTCGAGGGTTGAATCGGTTGCATCAATTTGATAAGGTAGAAATTCTACGTGTCGAACACCCGTCCAAATCCTATGAAGCCCTTGATGGGATGGTAGAACACGTTAAGTCAATTTTGGACGACCTTAAATTGCCTTACCGGATCTTAAAACTCTGTTCAGGAGATTTAGGATTCACATCTGCATTAACCTATGATTTTGAAGTCTTTTCAACTGCTCAAGAGCGTTGGTTAGAAATTTCTTCGGTCTCTAATTTTGAAACCTTTCAAGCCAACCGCTTAAAATTACGTTTTAAAAATAGCGAAGGCAAATCAGAACTTGCGCATACACTTAACGGAAGCTCGTTGGCATTGCCACGAGTGTTAGCAGGGATATTAGAAAATTATCAGACTGATGCAGGCATTCAAATCCCCGAGGTTTTAGTACCATACACTGGTTTTTCGATGATTGATTAGTGATTGTCTCGAAAGATTTCTGGGCATTTATAATAGTTACAAATACACCATGATGAAATCCATCGTTTGTCTTTTTTTTAGCATGTTTTGCTTCCTTACCTCGGCTCAGGTCGATCCAGGATTGGCCAAAGATTACTTTGAAGAAGGGGCCTTTGAAAAAGCATTAACCTTGTATCAAAAACTACGAAATAATCAACGTTCTAATTCCTATTATTTCCTTAAAGTGATTGAATGCCATCAACAACTCAGTCAGTATAAAACCGCTCAAAAAGAAATTGAAGCTCAAATGAAACGCTTTAAAAATCCACAATATTTGGTAGAATTGGGTTATAATTATCAACTTCAAAATCAATTAACACAAGCGGATTTGTATTATAAAAAAGCAATACAAAGTATTGAAATTCAATCCAATTATGTCTATGCGGTCGCACAACGTTTTGAAATCCATTCATTGATCGATTATGCAATTCAGGCGTATGAAATCGGTTTGAAAAAAGAACCCAATGCAGCTTTCTATTACCAATTGGCGGGATTGTATGCGACCCAACAAAATATCGAAAAAATGATGGAGTATTATCTTGACTATGTCGAAACAAACCCTCCCTATATAAATCAAGTCATGCGTGTGCTCTCTGAATATATATCTGAAGATGCCAATCAGCCCTACAATCAGCTATTCAAAAATGTATTATTAAAAAAATTACAAATCAAACCCAACCCGCTTTGGAATCAGTGGTTAAGTTGGCTTTATGTGCAACAAAACGATTTTAAAAAAGCATTTATACAAGAAAAGGCAGTGTATAGACGTACCCCAGAATCTTTTCAAGGGTTGATTAATTTGGCACTTTTGGCACAAGAAGCACAGTCTTATGACACAACTCTCTCTGTTTTTGACTTTATCATTCAAAATGCTAAAGAAACACGTTTGCGTATTCAGGCCAATTGCAGTCGATTAGAGCTTCAATTAGAACGGTCTGACCCTAGTAGTTATCAAGAGATAAAAAAGCGTTATGAAGCCCTATTGGAAACCTATAAGTTAGGTGTTGAAACGGTGGTGTTGCAGTTGTCATATGCACAGTTTTTAGCCTATTATGATCAAAATGCTGAGGCAGCTATCGCGTTTTTAAAAACCGCTTTAAAAGCAAATTTAACAGATTTGGCATCTTCAGAACTAAAAATGAAACTCGCCGATATTTTAGTGACTCAAAATAAGTTCAATCAAGCACTGATTTATTACACGCAGATTCAGATGCGTGTTAAAAATAGCACACTGTCTCAAGAAGCCCGTTTTAAAGCTGCTAAAACAAGCTATTACAAAGGCGACTTTGAGTGGGCAGAAACACAGCTCAAAGTTCTAAAGTCCTCCACTTCTCAATTGACTGCAAACGATGCTTTGGAATTACAACTTTTGATTTCGGATCACAAAGGGAGCGATTCGCTTCATACCGCATTAAAGTTATACGCCAAAGCAGAATTATTGAAGATTCAAAAAAAAACAACAGAAGCCCTCAGTGTTTTAGACACCATTCTTAAAAACCACAAAACAGATCCGATCATCGATCAAACGTTATTGTTGCAAGCACAATTATATGCGTCTCAAAAGGAGTTTTTAAAAGCAGAAGCGAATTACTTACGAATTATAACGGACTATAAAGATGATATTTTGGTAGATGATGCCTTTTTTTATCTAGCAGAAATATACAGAACAAAACTCCTGCAAATAGAGAAAGCAAAACTTAATTATGAAACCATTATCTTTAACCACGAAGATAGTATTCATTTTGTAGAAGCTCGAAAACAATACCGCATATTAAGAGGAGATTCAATTAATTAGATGAACCAATGATAATTTACAACGTAACCCTAAATATTGAAAATAGTATTCATGACGAATGGTTGGTATGGATCAAACAACACATTCCAAAAGTACTGGCAACAGGACTCTTTTTAAAAGCCACCTTTACAAAAGTTTTGGTCGAAGAATCTATTGAAGGATTGACCTACTCAATTCAGTATTTAGCCCAGTCAAAAGAAGCCTTAGAATCTTACCACAAACTGCATGCAGCCGAGATTCAAGCAGAAGGACTGCAAAAGTTTGGAGATAAAATGCTAGCCTTCAGAACAGAATTGGAATGGATTGATGAATATAAGGTAAGTACGCACTAAATGAACGTAAAACCAAAAAAATACTTAGGACAACATTTTCTTAATGATGAAATGATTGCAAAGAAAATTGCCGATGCTTTGACGCTGGAAGGGTATGCCGATGTTTTAGAAATTGGACCTGGAATGGGTGTTTTGACCAAGTATATTTTAGAGAAACCCATTACAACCTATGTGATTGAAATTGACCCAGAGTCTGTAGAATATCTACAAGCAAATTTTTTGAATTTGGCCCCCAGAATCATTCAAGAAAATGTATTGAAGTACGATTTTAGCAGTGCATTTGGAACACGTCCCTTTGCGATTATTGGAAACTTTCCTTATAATATTTCAACTCAAATTGTGTTTAAAGCTTTAGAGAATAGAGACCAAATTCCTGAGTTTGCGGGCATGTTTCAAAAAGAAGTGGCACAGCGTATTTGCGAAACAAAAGGCAGTAAAATATATGGCATATTATCAGTTTTGGTTCAAGCATTTTACGAAGCAGACTATTTATTTACTGTTCCTCCATCGGTATTTATACCACCTCCAAAAGTAGAGTCTGGAGTGTTGCGACTTACTAGAAAAGCCGATTATTCTTTGCCTTGTGATGAGAAATTATTTTTTAGAGTCGTAAAATCTGCATTTCAGCAACGTCGAAAAACATTGAGAAATAGTTTAAAAACCTATAATTTATCGGATAATTTAAAAGCAAATACTATCTTTGACAAACGCCCAGAACAACTGAGTGTACAGGCGTTTATAAAATTGACATTAGTAATAGAAACGGATCAATAACCCATTTAATTTTGGAAAAAACTAAGGAACATATCCCTTTTGAGATCACCGAGGCCTTAATCGATGCCCTTAATGGATTCATTGACTCTAAGGACGATACCGCCATTTTGGAGCAATTACAAGACGTGCATTATGCGGATATTGCTGAAGTTTTAGATGATCTAAATTTAGACCAAGCCACCTACATCATTAAACTTTTAGATAGCGAAACCACTGCCGATATCTTAGCAGAACTGGAAGATGATGTACGCGAAAAAGTACTGAAAAATCTTTCTGTAAAAGAAATTGCCGAGGAAATCCAAGAACTCGACTCTGATGATGCTGCCGATTTATTAGCCGATTTATCTCCAGAACGCAAGCAAAAGGTCATCGCTCAAATAGATGACAAGGAATTGGTTGCAGATATTCAAGAACTGTTATCCTATGCCGAGGACACTGCAGGTGGGTTAATGGCCAAAGAACTTGTTAAAGTATATGAAACTTGGACCGTTGCAGGCTGTTTACGAAAAATTAGAGCTCAAGCCAAAGATGTCAAGCGCGTACATTCAATTTATGTCGTGAATAAAGAAGAAAAATTGATAGGACGTTTATCGCTAAAAGATCTTTTGATTGCCGATAACGAAACAAAAATAAAAGCTATTTACATTCCAAAAGTGGACTCCGTCCACGTGGATGAAGATGCTGAAGAAGTCGCAAAATTAATGGCCAAATATGATTTGGAGGCCATTCCTGTTGTCAACGATGATAAGGTTCTTTTAGGGCGTATTACCATTGATGATATTGTGGATGTGATTATTGAAGAAGCAGAAAAAGACTACCAACTTGCTGCGGGTATTACACAAGATGTTGATGCAGAAGATAGCATTCTTGCACTCACCCGTGCACGATTGCCCTGGTTATTTTTAGGCCTTTTGGGGGGCGTAGGAGCCGCCATTATAATGGGTGGATTTGAAACCATCATTGATGACTTCCCTTTGATCTTATTATTTACCCCGTTAATTGCCGCCATGGCAGGAAATGTTGGTGTTCAATCTTCAGCAATTATTGTTCAAGGTTTGGCGAATGATGAGGTAAGAGGAAGTGTCAACAACCGGCTTATAAAAGAAATGTTTTTAGCCACTTTAAATGGGATTATTTTAGCCTTGTTTTTATTTGTCTTTGTGTGGATTTGGAAACAAGATGTGCGCACTGCCTTAGCAATATCATCCTCTTTAGTTGTTGTGATTGTTGTTGCGGGAATTATAGGAACCTTCATCCCGTTATTTCTTCACAAAAAAGGAATTGACCCTGCCATTGCAACAGGTCCTTTTATCACTACAAGTAATGATATTTTTGGAATATTGATTTACTTCTCGATTGCTAAACTTATCCTAAACATTTAAGATGAACATTTTACATGTTGACTCCAATCATCCGCTATTAATTAAACAATTAGCAGCATTAGGACATTCAAATCACGAAGATTATTCCAACTCAAAAGAAGTGATTGAAGCTAAAATTCATTCCTATGATGGACTGATTATTAGAAGTCGGTTTCGCATTGATGCCAATTTTTTAGACAAAGCTACCAATCTTAAATTTATAGGTCGGGTTGGTGCTGGTCTGGAAAATATTGATACGGCTTACGCCCATGCCAAAGGAATTCAACTCATAGCGGCTCCTGAAGGCAACCAAAATGCCGTGGGAGAACACGCCCTTGGGATGTTGTTAGCCTTGTTTAATAAACTGCATACTGCAGATCGAGACGTACGCGGAGGTTCATGGCAACGCGAGGCCAATCGTGGACTTGAACTCGATGGCAAAACCGTTGGTATTATTGGCTATGGGCATATGGGAAAAGCATTTGCAAAAAAACTACGAGGTTTCGATGTTGAGGTGCTTTGTTATGATATCAAATCCAATGTTGGCGATGAAAATGCACAACAAGTTTCTCTAAAAACATTGCAAAAAAAAGCCCAAATATTAAGTCTCCATGTTCCACATACTGAGTTGACGTTTCAAATGATCGATGCAAATTTCATCAGTCAGTTTAAACACGCTTTTTGGCTTCTCAACACAGCTCGAGGCAGTTGTATAGTAACCGCAGACTTGGTAGCAGCGCTTAAGTCTAAGACTATTTTAGGCGCAGGATTAGATGTGTTGGAATATGAAAAATCTTCATTTGAATCCTTATTTTCTGACACACCTCCTCCCGCTTTGGATTTTTTGCTAAAAGCGGATAATGTAATTGTATCCCCTCACGTGGCTGGCTGGACGGTTGAAAGTCATCAAAAACTGGCACAAACGATCGTTGATAAAATTGTCGATTATTTTCATTAATTTTAGAGTTCTCTAACATTCTAAATTATGAACTCCAAAGCCCTTACACCATCTGAATACATGACTCAATTGCCTGAGGATCGAAAAGATGTGGTTCAAAAATTAAGACAAACGATTTTGGATCATATAGATTCAAAATTTCAGGAATGTATGAACTACGGGATGCTTGGTTATGTAGTGCCATTTACGATTTATCCCGATGGATATCACTGCAATCCAAAGCTGCCATTACCGTTTATGAACTTAGCATCACAAAAAAACTTTATTGCGGTGTACCACATGGGTATGTATGCCAAAAAAGAAATTTACGATTGGTTTGTTACAGAATATCCGAAGCACACTACGGCAAAACTAGACATGGGAAAAAGCTGTATTCGCTTCAAAAAAATGGATGCCATTCCTTATGCGCTTATAGGACAACTCGCAGCAAAACTTTCTGTAGAGGAATGGATTGCTATTTATGAATCTCAAATCAAAAAATTTTAAACAGATGAAAAAACGTGTCACAGGTCTCGGAGGTATTTTTTTTAAAACCAAAGATTCAAAAGCTACAAAAGCATGGTATGGCAAACACCTCGGATTGCCCGTTGATGAGTATGGCTGTACCTTTTGGTGGACCGATCAAAACGGTAAGGACGCTTCTACACAGTGGTCTCCTTTTATGGAAGACACCTCTTATTTTGAGCCAAGCAAACAACCTTTTATGATCAATTATAGGGTAGAGAATCTTAACGATTTGATAACGATTCTTAGGTCAGAAGGTGTTACTATTGTAGGCGATATACAAACGTTTGATTATGGGAAGTTTGCTTGGATTTTAGACCCTGATGGGAATAAAATTGAGCTTTGGGAACCCATCGATAGTGCTTTTAAAAAATAATTATGAAACATCCACAACCAAAACGTAATACCCAAAAAATGATTACATGGATGTAGCATGTGACCTTTGAAAAACAATAAATATAAATACATGAAAAACATATTAGTCCTTTGTACAGGAAACTCGTGTCGGAGCCAAATGGCACACGGCTATTTAAACCAATTTGCAGCCAATCAAGCCACTATTTACAGTGCTGGGATTGAAACGCATGGAATTAATCCAGGTGCGGCTGCGATCATGAAAGAAGATGGAATTGATATCTCTGAACATACTTCTAATCATGTGGATGAATATGCAGATGTTGATTTTGATTATATCATCACCGTTTGCGACCATGCCAATGAAAACTGTCCGTTTATTCCAAGTACCAATGCGGTGCGTTTGCATCATAACTTCTATGACCCGTCTAAACTGGTTGGAACGGACGAAGAAAAACACGCTGCATTTCTAAAAGCACGTACCGAAATTAAGGAGTACATGAAAGCGTTTGTGAACGAGCGGTTTTAGGTTCTTTAAAACGAGTCTTCGAAAACAACTTGTTGCGCCTGCCACATTTAATAACACCGTCCTTTTTGCTTGTACAGGTCTGTGGGTTTAAATTCCTAATCCCTCTTTGAAACAGTCCCAATGAGAGAAAAAATAGCTGAAGAAGACAAAAGTGATGACAATGAGAAATAATAGATTTAATTTCTTTTTTTTCATAATTCTAGGTTAAGTGTTTAAGGAATCATAAAACTAACACAAAACACTTAAAATCCCAAGAAAACTCTTATTTTTCTTCTTGAGAAGGCCCATATTTTCGTTCCAGTTCCGCTTGAAACTCTTCCATGACAGGACGTACGGTACTATCAGGAAGGTCAGCAATACGGATGTACATTAGACCATCGACCGCATTATTAAAAAGGGGGTCCACATTAAAGGCAATAAGACGTGCATTTTGTTTGATGTATTTTTTGAGCAGTACAGGCAGTCGTAAGGCACCAGGTTCAATTTCATCAATAATTTTATCGAACTTATTTAAATCGGCCTTTGTGGCATCAAACACAAAGTCCTTATCGCCATCTTTGAGCTTCACTTTAAATTCTTTCTTTGGTTGAATGTATTGTGCCAAATAGGGGTCGTAGTAATGCGATTTCATAAATTCAATCATCAAGGATTTAGAGAAATTTGAAAATTGATTACTAATACTCACCCCGCCAATAAGGTATTTGTGCTCCGGAAAACGCAGCGTCGTATGCACAATACCTTTCCACAATAGAAACAGTGGCATGGGTTTTTGTTGATAGCTTTTAATGATAAAAGCACGGCCTAGCTCAATAGACTGACTCATCATGGAATGAAGTTCGGGTTCGAAACGAAATAAATCATGCAAGTAAAACCCATCAATTCCTTTGGCTTTAAAAATATCATTTCCTAAACCCATTCGGTAGGCTCCCGCAAGACACTTGGTTTCCACATCCCACAAAAACATATGGTGGTAATAGCCATCAAAAACATCCAAGTCAATTGCCTTATTGGTACCTTCTCCAATTTCTCTAAACGTAATTTCACGCAAGCGTCCAATTTCGTGCAAAATGGTTGGTATTTTAGCTGCTGCTGCCAAATAAACCTCGTAGTTTTTGCTTTTTAATAGACGATGATTGTCGGCTTTTAAGTTGGCAACTTCTGCACACATAACGTCTTTAGGAGCTGGTGTTACAATTTTTTTTGGGGACTTGGTTACCTTTAAACTAGACGAAAGATTTGTTAAGATTTTAGGGGTTTCAAACGTATTTGAAAGCATATAGGTTTTTCGTCTCACAAAATCAGAAAACCCCTCTAAAGTAGGGTGTTCTTTTTGATCTTTTAGACTAATTGGCTTCCCAATTCTTACCTTAATTACACGTTTTTTCTGAGTTAATAATTCAGAAGGGAGTTTCGCTGTTCGTAGGTCATCACTCAATTTTGAGAGGCGATAAAACAAACGACTGTTTTTTGCATGAAAATAAATAGGTACAATGGGAACTTCGGCACGTTGCATCAGTTTCATAGCAGCAGGTTCCCAGGGTTTATCGACCATCAATTTACCATCTTTATAGGTAGAGACCTCTCCAGCTGGAAAGATACCTAGAGGGTGCCCGTTTTGTAAATGTAACAATGAGTTTTTAAATCCTACGATACTCGATTTTGCATCTTTGTGATCTTCAAACGGATTTACAGGCATGATGTAGGGCACTAATGGTTTGATGCGATGCAATAAAAAATTCGCTATAATTTTGAAGTCACTGCGTTGCTCGAGCATTAATTTTAACAATAAAATTCCGTCTATTCCGCCCAAGGGATGGTTAGAAACCGTAATATATGCCCCGTCTTTTGGGAGTCGTTTTAAATCTTCTTCAGGGATTTCAAATCGAATTTGAAAATCAGTTAAAAGTCCATTTAGGAAATCAAGATCACTTTTGTGTTTATTCTTATTGTAGATCCTATTGATTGTAGAAATCTTTAAAACTTTCATTAGTATCCAGCCGAAAAAAGTGCCGATAAATCCATACGTATCAACTTTAATAGCTTTTGCAATTTCTTTGGAAGTTACGATACTCATACTTTTAGGGTCTTATACAAACCTAGTCATTTTGAATTAAAGGAGTTCTTACTTAGTTATAATCTGAACGATTTCTGGCGTGATTTGTTTTAAAAGAATTTCTTTTTCTGCTTCTAAGTCTTGGATCGCTTGTGGATTATAATGTCTAATGGTATATAACTTAACCGCTTCTTGCGACCAAACTTTATACTTTGCTTTTAAATGTAACAATAAACGCTCTAGATTGTCATAGTTATTTTCGATACAGACAGAAAAGCTAATGGCAGAATTTTGAATCATACTGACTTTCATTTTATAATCGTGTAGCAAACTAAAAATATGACTGATGTTATCCTCAACAATATATGAGAAGTCAAGTGATGAAAGTGAGATTAAAACTTGATTTTGTTTTAAAATATAACAAGGGGTTTTTGGGTTTAAGTCTAAATCTTTTCCAACTTTCGTTCCGTTGTTTTTTGGGTTTAAAAAGGATTTAACATACAATGGAATTTCTTTGCGTTGTAAGGGCTGAAGCGTTTTTGGATGAATTACAGACGCCCCATAATATGAAAGCTCAATAGCTTCTCTATAAGACATTTCATGTAATAACTCTGCATTTTCAAAATAGCGAGGATCTGCGTTGAGAACTCCAGGAACATCTTTCCAGATGGTCACACTATTTGCGTTTAAACAATAGGCAAAAATTGCTGCCGTATAGTCACTCCCTTCTCGCCCTAGAGTGGTTGTAAAGTTGTTGGAATTACTTCCTAAAAACCCTTGAGTAATGTTTAATTTTGAAGCATCCACATGTGTTGAAATCAACTCTTGAGTTTGGTTCCAATTCACTTTTGAATTTCGATAATAATCATCCGTTTTTATAAACGTTCTAACATCCAACCAAGTGTTTGTGATGCCAATTTCATTTAAATAATGACTAATAATTGTGGTAGAAATTAACTCTCCAAATCCAATAACTTGGTCATATACAAAGTTGTAATTCGGCGATTTGTTATGTTCAAAAAAGAGGACGATTTCTTGAAACAATTTATCAATTGTTCCAAATACGGGATGTGTTTCATTATCAAATAAATCCAGTAGAATGTTGTTATGAAACTTTTTAACTTCTTGCAATGAACTTTGAAGCTTGTGTTTCGCCTCAAAATAATTTGCAATTACCGTTTCCATCGCATTCGTTGTTTTTCCCATAGCCGATACAACAATGAGTGTGTTGCTATAGCCAACGGTCTTCAATACATGGGCTAAATTTTTTACGCCTTGGGCATCCTTAACAGAAGCACCGCCAAATTTAAAAATTTGCATCAGTTCAGATTTGAGATGTAATTTTGTATTCCTTGTTCGTCTAACTGGACAACATTCCAGTCCCGCATCACCCGAGCCCCTTTATGTTCGTAAAAATCAATAGCCGGGGTGTTCCAGTCAATAACTTCCCAGCAAACACGTTTGACACCTTTTTTATCTCCGTAAATAATAACTTGATCTAAGAGTGCCGATCCAACGCCATGTCCACGTACACTTTCAGAAACAATCAAATCTTCTAAATGTAAGACAGTTCCTTTCCAGGTAGAAAACCGAGTGTAAACCAAAGCAATACCAATCACTTTTTGATCAGATTCTGCTACAAAACAATCAAATTCGGGGGTATCCCCAAAGCCTTTGGCTATTAAGTCCGCTTCTGTGACCTCAACAGCATTTGGTTCTTTTTCAAAAATTGCGAGTTCTGTAATCAAGTTTAAAACTTGCTGCATATCGCTGGGCACTGCTTTTCTAATGTGATAATTCATTGTCTGTGTTTGCGGATTCAAAGATACTTAAAAGCCTTTTAAAATTATCTAATAAAATAGTTACGAAAACGTTGTAGTTGTCTAAAAATTTAGATATTTGTAAAAAATTGAACTCATAATGCCCCAAAAACATCAAACACTAGGAGAATTTATCATTGAACACCAATCCTCTTTCAAATATACTTCAGGGGAATTATCACGACTAATCAACTCCATTCGGCTGGCTGCTAAAGTGGTCAATTATGAAGTAAATAAAGCCGGTTTGGTTGATATTTTGGGGACTGTTGGTGATACTAATATTCAGGGAGAGGATCAACAAAAATTGGATGTGTATGCCAATGAAAAATTTATTCAAACCCTAGTCAATCGTAATATTGTATGTGGCATTGCAAGTGAAGAGGAAGACAGTTTTATCGCCATTAATAGCAACGACCAGAACCATCAAAATAAGTATGTTGTATTAATGGATCCTTTAGATGGCTCATCCAATATTGATGTGAACGTCTCCGTTGGAACTATTTTTTCTATTTACCGACGTGTGACCCCTGTGGGAACCCCTGTCACAGAGAAGGATTTTTTACAGAAAGGAAACAAACAAGTTGCGGCGGGTTATATTATTTATGGGACTTCTACTATGCTGGTCTATACCACTGGCGATGGTGTGAATGGATTTACTTTAAACCCAGCAATTGGTACGTTTTATTTGTCACATCCTCAAATGCAATTTCCAGAGCATGGCAGGATTTACTCCGTGAATGAAGGAAATTACATTCATTTCCCACAAGGCATCAAAAATTATATTAAATATTGTCAATTGGAAGAAGGAGACCGCCCATATACATCGCGCTATATAGGGTCGTTGGTCTCTGATTTTCATCGAAATATGATAAAGGGCGGAATTTATTTATATCCCACAAGCTCTAAAAACCCAAATGGAAAATTACGCTTGCTTTATGAGTGTAATCCAATGGCATTCCTTGCTGAGCAAGCCAATGGAAAAGCGAGTGATGGGTTTTCTAGGATTATGGATATCAGTCCAACAGAGTTGCACCAACGCGTGCCTTTTGTATGTGGCAGTCGTGCTATGGTGAACAAAGTAGAAGAATTTATGCGTGACTCCCAAAATTCTTAAGTATTTAATTTTTAGATAGTCTAAAAGGAAGGTTGTAACTTTGTGAAAATTTAAAATTAAATGCACAAAGCAGGTTTTGTTAATATCATCGGAAATCCAAATGTTGGAAAATCAACCTTGATGAATGCCTTTGTTGGTGAAAAATTATCCATTATTACGTCGAAAGCACAGACCACACGCCATCGAATTTTAGGGATTGTTAACGGTGATGATTTTCAGGTGATTCTTTCGGACACCCCAGGGATTATTAAGCCCGCCTACGAATTACAAAGTTCTATGATGGACTTTGTAAAATCTGCTTTTGAGGATGCTGATATTTTAATTTATATGGTCGAGATTGGCGAAAAAGAGTTGAAAGATGAAGCTTTTTTCAATAAGATTACGGCCTCTAAAAAACCTATTTTATTGCTGTTAAATAAAATTGACACTTCTAACCAAGAACAATTAGAAGCTCAAGCTCAACTCTGGCAACAAAAAGTTCCGAATGCAGAATTTATTGCTATTTCGGCATTGGAAGGGTTTAATGTAAAAAATGTTTTTGATCGTATTTTGGAGTTATTACCAGAATCGCCTGCCTATTACCCCAAAGATCAATTGACAGATAAACCTGAACGATTTTTTGTAAATGAAAAAATCCGTGAAAAGATATTGATTCATTATAAGAAGGAAATTCCATATGCAGTGGAGGTTACTACCGAAGAGTTTTTCGAAGAAGAAGACATTATCCGAATGCGTTCTGTGATTATGGTGGAGCGCGAAACACAAAAAGGAATTATTATTGGTCATAAAGGAACAGCCCTTAAAAGAGTAGGTGTAGAGGCACGAAAAGATTTAGAGAAATTTTTTGGCAAACAAGTACACTTAGAATTGTATGTAAAAGTGAATAAAAATTGGCGATCTAACCAAAACCAACTCAAGCGTTTTGGATATAATAACTCTTAAAGATTCTTTTCTCAAGAGGGAAACATAGTGCTTCTCGCAATAGATTCAGTAGTGTTTTGTTTAGTTGTCTTCTCCTAAGTTTTCGACAAATTGCTCGATTTCTTTCTGAGATTTGTTTGATTTTAAAATGAATAATAAAGAAACAGCTTCAATTATTGTAATAGAAATAAACGAAACAATAATTTTACCAAAATTTAATTCCATATCTGAATAGGTTATAATGAGTAAAATACTTAATCCAAATAGGGCAAAAACCCAACTAAACCAAAAGCTAATTTTTGTTTTGCGGGTAATTTCCGTATAATATTTAGCAAGTTCTTCCATTCCAAGGGTAGTACTATCACGACCCTTTTTCAATGAATTGATGATTTCAGAATACCCTTCTTTGGCTTTCAGATTAAATAGATTTCCTTTTTTGGAGGTTGCTGTTTGAATTAACAAATAAAACGCTCCAATGGAGCTAATAAAGCCTAAGCTAATTGCTATAAAGCTAATTATGTTTTCTAATAATTGTGTTGTCATTTTAATTTTATATGAACGGTTATATCGGAAGTAAATGATAGATGTTTTCCAATAAAGGAGAAGAGGATCCATCAAAAATCCAATGTTATTTGTAACATATAACAACTTACACTAAAGGTTCAATTGGTTGTGAAGATTTAGATTTGAGGCTAAACCAAGCGTCAATACAGAGGTTTTTAAAGTGTTTTCAAAATACCATACATAAAATCATACAATTTTTAAACTTCCATAAAAAAGAGTTTACCAAAAGGATATTTCCTATTTTTGCAACAATTTTATAAGTATATGAGCAATATTGTAGCGATAGTAGGTCGTCCAAATGTAGGGAAATCGACTTTTTTTAATCGGTTGATTCAAAGGCGTGAAGCCATTGTTGATGCTGTCAGTGGAGTTACCCGTGATCGTCACTATGGTAAGAGTGATTGGAATGGCAAAGAATTTTCGTTAATTGATACGGGCGGATACGTGCTAGGAAGTGACGATGTATTTGAAGCCGAAATCGACAAACAAGTTGAGTTGGCGATTGAAGAAGCTGATGCCATTATTTTTATGGTCGATGTAGAATCGGGTGTTACAGGCATGGACGAAGATGTTGCGAAGTTGCTTAGAAAGGTTCAAAAACCAGTTTTTTTAGTCATTAATAAGGTAGATAACTCCAAGCGTGAGCAAGATGCAGTTGAGTTTTATGCCTTAGGATTAGGAGAATATTTCACCATTGCAAGTATCAATGGAAGCGGTACGGGCGATTTGCTAGACGCCTTAGTGGAAGCATTGCCTGAAGTGGAAGAAGTAGAAGAAGTGACCTTGCCACGTTTTGCAGTGGTAGGACGTCCCAATGCAGGTAAATCCTCTTTTATAAATGCATTAATTGGCGAAGACCGCTACATTGTAACCGATATAGCAGGTACCACTCGTGATTCAATTGATACAAAATATAACCGATTTGGTTTTGAATTTAATTTAGTAGATACCGCTGGAATTCGACGAAAAGCAAAAGTAAAAGAAGATTTAGAATTTTATTCTGTCATGCGTTCTGTTCGTGCCATAGAGCATGCCGATGTGTGTTTATTGGTCTGTGATGCTCAACGTGGATTTGATGGTCAAGTTCAAAATATATTTTGGTTGGCACAACGCAACCACAAAGGGATTGTGATTTTGGTGAATAAATGGGATTTGATTGAAAAAGATACCAAAACCACCAAAGCATTTGAAACACATATTCGAGAACAAATACAACCTTTTACAGATGTGCCTATTGTATTCATATCAGCACTCTCAAAACAACGCATTTATAAAGCTATGGAAACCGCATTGGAAGTGTATAAAAACCGATCCAAGCGTATTAAAACAAGTGTATTAAATGATGATTTATTACCTATTATTGAAAACTATCCACCGCCAGCATTGAAAGGTAAGTTTGTTAAAATAAAATACATTATGCAATTGCCAACACCCCAACCACAATTCGCATTTTTCTGTAATTTACCACAATATGTTAAGGAACCTTACAAACGTTTTTTAGAAAATAAACTAAGAGACTTGTATGATTTTCAGGGCGTACCGATAACAATTTATATGCGAAAGAAATAGACGTACTATTTCTTTACAACTGCTTGATTTTAAAGTTGATTTTTAATTTTCATCAACTCATTTTTCACCCCTTCTAGTTTTGTGATGATTTTAAAATTATCAAGCGATTTTTGATCTTGTTCTTTTAGATATGTTTTAGCACCTTCCAACGTATAGCCCCGTTCTTTAACCAAGTTATAGATTAACTTTAAATTTTGAACATCTTCGGGTGTAAAGCGGCGGTTACCTTTGGCATTTTTTTTAGGTTTAAGTGCCTCAAACTCTTTGTCCCAAAAACGAATCAAAGATGCATTAACATTAAATGCTTTTGCGATTTCTCCGATACGATAATAGCGTTTTATAGGAAGATCTAAATGCATTAATCTAAGGATTGATTTTCAAGTGAAGCAATCGCTAATAATGTATTAAATTCTTCGGGGCTCAGATTTCCGTAATAAAAATTAACAGGGTTAATTCGTTTTTTGTCTTTCCAAACTTCATAATGCAAGTGGGGTGCTTGGGAGCGTCCTGAGCTTCCTACATAACCAATAAGGTCACCTCGTTTTACTTTTTGCCCTCTTCGGACATTATACTTGTAGAGATGTGCATACAAACTGATATAGCCATAGCCATGATCAATTCGGATGTGGCGTCCATAGCCAGATGAACGACCGTCTGCACGTTTAATTACGCCATCACCAGTCGCATAGATTGGCGTACCACGAGGAGCGGTAAAATCCATTCCGTAATGAAATTTACGAACCTTTGTAAAAGGATCACTTCGGTATCCATATCCAGATGCCATACGGGTCAAATCATCATTTTTGATAGGTTGAATGGCAGGAATCCTAGCCAAGAAATTCTCTTTATCTTTTGCCAGTTCTGTAATCTCATCAAGGGATTTAGACTGAACGGTAATGCGTTTTTGAAGAATGTCGATACGTTTATTGGCATCAATGATTAATTCCGAATTATTAAACCCATCGTATTTTTTGTAGCGGTTAACACCACCAAGCCCTTGTTTACGTTGCGCTTCTGGAATTGGGTTGACCTCAAAATAAAGACGGTAAATCGCATTATCTCGATCTTCAATATTTGTTAAAACAGTTTCCACTTCTTCCATCTTTTTATTTAGAAGGTTAAAGTGAAGCTCCAAGTTTTGCAATTCACGATTTAATGCCTTTTCTCTCGGAGATTCAAAATACTGGCCCCCAATTAAAACAAATAAAAAACCAAAGATACCCGCAGCTAATAAGAAAACCAACGTGTGCTTAAAAGTGGTTCTTTTTTTCCGAATTATCTGACGATACGTAAGCGTTTCGGGATCGTAATAATATTTTACATTAGACATTGCCTAAAAAGTTCTATTTTTGTTGGAAATAAGATCCTCTATAAATAAATAAAGGAGACCTTTTGAACAAATATATAAATTGTTTCGAATTAAAAACAAATTATTACGCTAAGCTTAACATTTTTGCATGAAATCTAAAGATATAAGATCTCAATTTTTAACCTTTTTTGAATCCAAAAAACACCAAGTTTTACAATCGGCTCCAATGGTTGTTAAGGACGATCCTTCTCTGTTGTTTGTCAACTCTGGAATGGCACCTTTCAAAGCATTTTTTCTTGGTCAAGACACGCCTCCAAATAATAGGATCACCGATACTCAAAAATGTTTAAGAGTTTCGGGCAAACACAATGACTTGGAAGAAGTAGGCTATGATACCTATCATCACACGCTATTTGAAATGTTAGGAAATTGGAGTTTTGGAGATTACTTCAAAAAAGAAGCTATTGAATGGGCTTGGGAATTATTGACAGAAGTTTATAAAATAGACAAAGAAATTCTATATGTAACCGTTTTTGAAGGAAGTAAAGAGGATGGCACCTCAATGGATTCCGAAGCCTATGAGTTCTGGAAAGCGTTGATTCCTGAAGACCGTATTTTGATGGGAAACAAAAATGATAATTTTTGGGAAATGGGAGAACAAGGACCTTGTGGACCTTGCAGCGAAATTCATGTGGACATTCGTTCTAAAGAAGAAAAAGATAAAGTAGCGGGACAAGAACTGATCAATAAAGACCATCCTCAAGTCGTTGAGATTTGGAATTTGGTCTTTATGGAGTTTAACCGCAAGGCTAATGGAAGTTTAGAACCTTTGCCAAATAAACATATTGATACAGGTATGGGATTTGAACGCCTTTGTATGGTGCTTCAAAATGTAACCTCAAATTACGACACCGATGTTTTTACTCCTATTATTCGAGAAATTGAAACCATTTCGGGAGTGGATTACGGGGAGCAACTAAAACAAGATATTGCCATTCGTGTGATCTCCGATCACGTTAGAGCAGTAGCATTTTCTATTGCAGATGGACAATTACCTAGTAACACGGGGGCGGGTTATGTGATCCGTAGAATTTTGAGGCGTGCCGTACGTTATGGATTTACATTTTTGGATTTAAAACAACCATTTATGTACCGATTGGTGTCTGTACTAACCAAACAAATGGGAACTGTTTTCCCTGAACTTCTGGCACAAAAACAATTAATCCAAAATGTAATTAAAGAAGAAGAAACGTCCTTTTTAAGAACCCTCGATCAAGGGTTGGTGTTGTTAGATCGTATTATAGATACAACCAAAGGCGTACAAGTTTCTGGCGATAAAGCCTTTGAATTGTACGACACCTATGGGTTTCCTGTAGATTTAACCGCACTAATTCTAGGTGAAAAAAACATGACTCTAGATACGGTTGGTTTTGAAGAAGAACTCCAAAAACAAAAAACCCGTTCTAGAGCAGCAAGTGAAGTCTCAACCGATGATTGGACTGTTATATTAGATGATGATGTACAAGAATTCGTAGGATATAGGATGTTAAAATCTCCCGTTAAACTTACAAGATATAGAAAATTTACTTCCGCAAAATACGGTGAGCAATATCAACTGGTGTTTAATCTCACACCATTCTACTCAGAAAGTGGTGGTCAGGTAGGGGATAAAGGCTATTTAGAGGCTGCGAACGGAGATATCGTTTATATTCTTGACACGAAAAGAGAAAATAATGTAGCGGTTCATATTGCAAAAAATCTGCCTAAAAACCTCACAGATACGTTTACGGCAGTAGTCGATGTAAATCAACGATTCCGTACCGAATGTAATCATACCGCTACCCATTTATTGCATCAGGCTTTGAGAGAGATTTTAGGCACTCATGTAGAACAAAAAGGTTCAGCAGTACATTCGAAATATTTACGCTTTGATTTTTCTCATTTCGCAAAAGTCAGCTCTGATGAATTAAAACAAATTGAAAATTTTGTAAATGCGCGGATTGAAGGCAAACTAGATAGAGTAGTGCAACCTGCTGTGCCAATGGAACAAGCCGTTTCGGAAGGAGCAATAGCACTTTTTGGCGAAAAATATGGCGATGTAGTTCGCACCGTTCGTTTTGGGAATTCGATCGAACTCTGTGGAGGAACCCATGTTAAGAATACCGCCGACATTTGGCATTTTAAAATCAAGTCGGAAGGTGCTGTAGCATCAGGAATTCGCCGTATAGAGGCCATTACAAATGATGCCGCAAAAGAATTTTATGTTCAAAATAATGCGAGTTTTGACCAAATTAAATTGGCTCTCAATAACTCGAGTGACCCTGTCAAATCGTTGAATGATCTTAAATCTGAAAATTCAAAACTCAAAAAACAAATTGAAGCCCTTCTAAAAGACAAAGCAGCGTCCATGAAAGGAAATTTAAAACAAGAAATTGAAACCATTAATGGAATTCAATTCCTAGCAAAGTTAGTTGATTTGGACGCTACAGGCATTAAAGATTTATCTTTTGAAATAGGCCAAGAGTTTGATAATTCAGTACTGCTATTTGGTGCAGAACACCAAGGGAAAGCATTGTTGTCCTGTTACGTATCCAAAGGATTAGTAGCCTCCAAAGGGTTAAATGCAGGAACTATTGTTCGTGAACTTGGAAGTTATATTCAAGGTGGTGGTGGTGGACAACCGTTTTATGCCACTGCAGGTGGAAAAAATCCAGCAGGATTGCAAGAAGCTTTAGAAAAAGCCAAATCCTATATCGTATAATCTAAACAGGTGAAACTTCAAACACAACTCCCTTTAGAAAATCAAGTACCCACCATTAACTACCATTCAAAATTAGTGTTGTTAGGCTCTTGTTTTGCTGAAAATATTGCGGAGAAATTTTCATATTATAAATTTCAAAACAAGGTAAATCCCTTGGGTGTGTTGTTTCATCCTATTGCGATTTTAGAATTACTCACAAGAGCACATCACAACACTCCATACACTGAAAAGGATGTATTTTTTAGTAATGGTTGTTGGCAAAGTTTCCAAGCCCACTCGCGACTGAATTCGACATCACAGTCCGAAATTTTGAAGGATTTGAACACGGCTTTGAAATCAACTCAAAATCAACTAAAGACTGCATCGCATGTCATTTTAACATTTGGAACGTCCTGGGTTTATAAACATATTGAGTCAAAAACCATTGTTGCAAACTGCCATAAACAGCCCCAAAAAGAATTTGAAAAATCTATTTTGAGCATCCAACAATTACAAGAAAGCTTTAATGCCATTCTTTCAATTTTAAAAGCGTTTAATCCTAACGTATCAGTCATATTTTCAATTTCACCTGTACGACACCTTAAAGATGGTTTTGTTGAAAATAACCAAAGTAAAGCCCATCTTATAGCAGCACTTCATTCAGTAATAAACATAACTGAAAACACACACTACTTTCCTTCCTATGAGTTGTTGATGGATGAGCTTCGAGATTACCGCTTTTATAAAGAAGACATGGTACACCCGAATCCTATTGCGATCGATTATATTTGGGAAAAATTTAAATCCATTTGGATTCATACGGATGCAAACCCCATTATGCAAGAAGTGAGTCAACTACAAAAAGGCTTTGCTCACAAACCGTTTAATCCATTGACTCCAGAGCATGCTACATTTTTATCAACTTTAGCTAAGAAGGCGCAAGCCTTGGAAACTCAGTTTCCGTTTATGAAGTTTTAGGGAGATAGCTAAAACCCTAAAATTCTAGTATATTAGCCTAAACAAATTCATGTAATATGTCAGCTTCTTACGTACACTTAAATGTCGAAAATAAAGTCGGTTATATTGAATTTTATAACCCGCCTCACAACGCATTGCCAGCTGCGATGTTAGCAACGCTCACGGAATTAATTGAAACAGCAGGTTCAGATCCTTCTATTGCGGTCATTGTCTTAAAAAGTGGAGGCGACCGTACGTTCTGTGCAGGTGCAAGTTTCGACGAATTGATGGCAATTTCAAACCCGAAAGAAGGCACTGCGTTTTTTGAAGGCTTTGCAAATGTGATCAACGCACTTCGCAACTGTCCTAAAATCACTATTGGTCGTGTACAAGGAAAGGCAGTTGGAGGGGGTGTTGGATTAGCGGCTGCGACCGATTATTGTATAGCAACAACCCATTCAGAAATAAAACTAAGTGAACTTACTATTGGAATTGGTCCTTTTGTAATTG
>JABAZA010000007.1 GCA_018608725.1 Flavobacteriaceae bacterium | reverse complement strand
ACACGACCCCCAGCCGTGTACGCTAACCGGACTGCGCCACATCCCGAATAATTTGGGAAAGATATAAATATTAAATCAAATTCCGTTTTTCCTATTCTAATAAATTTGTTGATTGTTTTTTGGATGTATTCTATTTGATTTGTTGCTGACGACTGAGCTCTAATTTTGATATGGGAGTTTTGGAGAATTGTATTGTTTTAAAATAAATATTTCATAGGGAGGCGAATAATATCTAATAAAACCGTCTAAAATTGCAGATTTGACAAGGTTGGTTTTATAACTCAAAAATTAAATGGTTGACTTTTATTTTTTTCTTAATTTTACAAACATGAAAAAAATTACAATTCTCATCCATTGCAAGGACCAGTCAGGCATTATTGCGGCGGTGACTAATTTTATTGCTTCAATAGGAGGAAATATTGTTTATATCGATCAGCATGTAGATCAAGAACAGGAAGTGTTTTTCATGCGCTTGGAGGGAGAGTTTGAAAAGGCCTCCTTTAATACTTCAGATTTTAAAATACAATTTCAGCAAAAAATTGCGGATCTATTTAATATGAGTTGGGAGCTTCACACAGCAGCCTACCTCCCAAAAATGGCATTGTTTGTGTCTAAATATGAGCATTGTTTGTATGATATTTTAGGACGTTATAAGTCGGGTGAATTGGCTTTAGAAATTCCTTTGATTGTAAGTAATCATTTAGATTTAAAGCCCATAGCCGATAGTTTTGGGATCCCCTTTTTTCATGTGCCTGTATCCAAAGACAACAAATCCGAAGCAGAAGCTAAGCATTTAGCACTTTTGTCGGAACACGCAATTGACTTTATTGTATTGGCACGTTATATGCAAATCATTCCTGAAGGATTTATTAATCAGTATCCACATAAAATCATTAATATACACCACTCTTTTTTACCTGCATTCGTAGGGGCTAAGCCCTATCATTCTGCTTACAAAAGAGGGGTTAAAATTATCGGAGCAACTTCTCATTATGTCACTGTAGAATTGGATGCTGGGCCTATTATTGAGCAAGATGTAACACGCGTATCGCACACACATTCTATATCAGATTTGGTTTCAAAAGGTCGTGATTTAGAAAAAATTGTGTTATCTACAGGGATCAAATTACACCTGGATCGCAAAGTGATGGTTTACAATAATAAAACCGTCATATTTTCTTAATAAACCAATTTAACTTATAAGTATTATGGAACAAAAAACACAACCCACTATTCAAATCACTGCTTCTGGAAAAGTTGTGGTTACCAATGCAAAAGACATCATTTTATTAGATAGCGAAGGAAATCCGATCGCAAAACGCAACCGATTTTCTTTGTGTAACTGCGGTAAAACTCAAGATATTCCTTTTTGTGACGGGGCACATAAAGATTAAGTGATCTTATTTTTAGCTAAAAAAAGCCTCTACAAATTGTAGAGGCTTTTTAGTTTTTAAATAGGACGTAATTACTCCCCTTCCGAAAGCACACGTTCTGTTACATAAAACTTTTGAATCTTTCCGTCCACAATAAGTGCATCATGAACCTGACCTAATTTTACTTCTTCTCCTTCAACTGTTAGAGTAAGGGCATGTCCAGAGGTAACCCATTGACGTAATTCTCCTTCTTTGTTGGTGAATTCATTTTCAATAAGATAGCTTGTTTTCCATTTTGGATTCGCATCCGTAAACCAAGCGGTTAAAAATTCTATATGCGCGTCAGTTCCTTCAATGACCATCCCATTTGGAGCATAAGCTTTAAAGCCTTCTACTGCATTTAAACTACGAATAGTTTCTAAATCCCTTTCGTTATGAGCTTTAATATATTGTTCCCAAACAGCTACGGTTGACAAATCGCCAGTGTATAATGGAAGTTTAGTACCGTCTTCGCTCACTTCATGTCCAATTGCTTTTGGCGCAGCTTCTGGGCATGGAGCATTGGTACATGAGATTAATACTGTGGTCATTAATACCGCTAAAATTGACTTTTTCATTTTTTCATTTTTTAGGTTAGTGTGTAAATATATGAATTATAAATTGCAATTAACAAGCATAAATACCTAATTTATAAACGCCCCATTTGATGAAATATAGACCTTAGTTATGTTTTGTTTACTTAGAGCATCCTTATAGAAAACGGATTCTGACCACATATTTACGGTTGTATTTTAGGTCAATGTAAAGCCCATTATACGTTATTGAACTACACATATAGAGGATTCTATTAAACATACGACTGTATGATGTGAAATTTAAAAAATAAGATAAGAGAGAAAAAATTTGAGATCATTTCCAGTTATGCCCTTTCATTTCCATGGCGGCTTTAAGAACATCTTTTTGACTGATCTGCCCTACTAACTGCCCGTTCTCCACGATCGGAAAACGGCGCCTTTTGGAGGCTAAAAATTTATTAGCGGCATCAAAAATGTTCATGTTTCCATCTATGGTATCTACATTTTTAACCATGTATTTTTCAATTGTTTGATCTTGAATTGGCATGTTATAATACCGACTTTCACTGATTTGCTTTATGCAATCTCCTTCAGAAATAATTCCTATTAATTCTTTGTTAGCATTCACAACCGGTCCACCAGAAATTCGGTATTTAATAAGTGATTGCATGACACTTTCAATAGATTGATCTGGAGTGAAAGTGATTAAATTTGTAGTCATATAATCACTAACCTTCAAGGACATATTTTCTTTTGATTGTGGCGTTCTGGCGCCTTGAAAATTTTTTATTCCCATAAAAGTTGATTTAGTAAATCTAAAACTAATAAAAAGAAATGGTTTTTCCTAAAATTGGTCTTTTTATTAACCCTCACACATTCAAATAACTGGCTTCGTAGCTAAAACTTTTTTAACAAAAAATATTTAATCACAAGCCCCTTGTTGGTATGCTAAGACACCATTCCAATTAAAGGCCTCACAACTGTTATTATATGTAACTCCGTCACATCCACAAACGGGTTCAAATATTTCAACACAAACAAGTTCTAAATCAATTAAGGTTTCATCAACACACATATTGGGTGTGTCATCGGAACCTTCCCCACTTGAACAAGCAAGAACTATAAAAGCGGAAAGAAGAATAGCTTTTTTCATAGTTAAAGTATAATTAATTACAAATATAGAACTCATTTAGGATGAACTTTCAGATAATAAACCCTATCAAAGAATGATAAGTGAATAGGAACAACCAAACAGGCGATGCTAACTATCATCTAAATCAATTAAAAATTCAACTAAATTTTGTTCGCGTTTAAGGTTTAGTTTTTTTCTAAGTCTGTATCGAGCAAGCTCAACGCCTCGAGTTGTAATATTTAAAAATTTTGAAATTTCTTTAGAGCTCATATTCATTCTTAGGAAGGCTGCTAATTTTATTTCTCTGGGGGACAAACGTATATTATTACTCGACAATTTTTCTAAATATTTCCCGTGAACTTGATCAAAATGATACGCAAACTGATTCCAGGAATCATTATCTGAGAGCTCTTGATCAATCGTTTTAATTAAACGTTTTAACTCTTGAGTAGAACCTCCTTCATTTAATGTGCCTCCTATTTTATCTTGAACATTTTTAATAAACTCTTTATTCTTTAACAATTGCATAGTAATAGATGTCAATTGATCGTTTTTAAGGTCAAGCTCTGTTTGCAGTTTTTCGGAATGAAGTTTGTCAATCTGTTCATCTTTAATTTTAAGTTCTTTTTCTTTTTCCTTTGTAATAATTGATTTTTCTGATTTATATTTTCTACGTTGAATTACCGGAATTAATACAAACCCCAATAATGCAATACCTAAATATCCTAGTTTGGCCGCTTGCGTTGCGTACCAAGGAGCTAAAACTTGAAATGAAAAACTAGACGCTTTGCTTTCTACACCATATAAATTAAGTGCTTTTACTTCAAAGGTGTATTGACCATAGGGCAAATACTCATAGCCTTTCTCACTCAATGGAGACCATTTTGACCAATCGTCATCTAAGGGTGTTAATTTGTAACTGTACTCTAGATCTTCAAAACCATCAAAGTAAGGAGATACATAATTTATTTTAATCGTTTGTTTCGAATCTAATTCAAAAGGCTTTGTGAACATTGGGTAGATGGTTGCTGTAGAATCTTCACTTTTTGTGATATCAATAGACCTAAAAATGACTGAAAAATCTTTATTTATATGATGGTCTTGTAAAGGATTGTAATGTATAAACCCTTCTTTTGCACCAACTAAAATATTCTGCTCATCAATGACAGAAATACTTTGAAGGTCATCATTTATAAATTTATTAATATGTTTAAACACCAAGGTTTCTTTTTGAAACTCCCCATAACTTTCTTCTTTAAGAACGCCTAGCTCTTGATTCTGTATAAAGTAAATAGAGTTATCATCGGTAGCAACTAATTTACTTATATGCATTTTGCCAAGCATTTTATCAAAAAATAAATTCGATGAAAAATTTAAAGAATCTGCGTTAAAATCATAAACTCCACGTTCTGAGGTAAAAATTAATTTCCCATTCAGCATATAGGAGCTTATTAAAATATTGGATGGAAACCCACTGTGTTTACCAAAATGTTGCACCTCATTTTTGAGTTGCAGATTTCGATCTAACTGAATTTTATATGCGCCCTTATAACCATGGGTCATCCAAAGGGTAGAATCATTTTCAAACTCTAAAATTCGCGAGGATTCTGTTAGATTTGAAATTTCACTTATCCGATTCCATTTCCCATTTAACTTTTTAAAATAACGAATTCCTTGATAATCCCCACCCAATATGAGGTCAGGGTCGCTTGTTTTAACAAATTTCCAACTTCCAATATCATGAAATTTATCTAACGCATTATCTTTTATTGTAAATGCCCCTTGATGATGGTTTAAAATAAGTTCGTCATCAATTTGCGAAAAATTATAAACCTGTCCTTCACTTCCTTGTAAAAACTCAAACTTATTGGTGTTTTTAACGTCTTTTGAAAAATTTTGTGTAAAAACACCATTACTCGTTCCTAAATAAATGACTCCCTTAAAATTATGAGCGGCATACCCTGTGCCATCAATACCGACTTCTTCATTTAAAAAAGAAAAAGGTAAGCTCATTTTTAGATAATCGATCCCATTATTTAATGCGACCCATAAGTTATTAAAGTTGTCCTCATAAACAGATTTTACCGTTCGGTCTGATAACCCATTATTTTTAGTGAAATGTTGTCTTATAGTAAGGTTGGAGTTAAGAATAAACAACCCATTATTTTGAGTTCCAACAGCATACGATCCATTACGTAGTTTTACTGCCGAGTTCGTAGATCCAAATTCTTTTGAATAGTCTTTAATAGGGACATCCGAATTACCAGACTTGTAGATGATTCCCGTTTGGGTGAAATAAAAATCATCCGCTCCGTTTTCTAATATCGCCACAAGTTCGGACATGGATTTGGTTCCTGGAATAGGTTCAAAAATTCCGTTTACTAACTCAAATAACCCTTCTTCATAAAATTGAGCCAAAAGCTTATTTCTTAGTTTAAATGACGCTAGTAAAAATCCTGGCGATTCCATTTCTTTTATTTCATCCCCATCGAACACTAATAATTTACTTTCTGTATTAAAGAATATACGCTTGTCAATTTCGATAATATTCCATATTTCGGAGAAGGATTTAAGATCAGGCTGAAGATTGTCGACCAATGAGGTAAACTCAAAGCCGTTTGTAGTATTTTTAAAATAGCCGATTTGATTATGCCCCCCTACAAAAACCCTGTTTTGATGATCTACTCTAACAGCTCGAATCTTTGTTGACAAAGGCACTCTGTACTTATTCCATTGGTTCCCATCAAATTCTAAAAGCCCTTCATTATTTGCAACATACAATAAACCATTCGCGTCTTGGTCAAAACTCCAATTTTGAATACTTCCCTTATAACCCTCGGAAGTGAAATGTGATTTCAGAGGTATTTTAGTTAAACTGTGCGAATTATTTGATTGTGAAAAAGCTTCACAAATAAATAATACTGTTAAACATAAATTTAATATTCGAAAACACATACCGTGAGTTTTATTTAGACATCTAATGTATTAAAAAAAAATAATATACAGAGAAAATTAAATTTTATGAGATTTTTTGATGAGTTTATTTTTGAATAAAAATGAGTTTTTGATGAGGTGTGTTTTTAAACTTTGCCTATCATTATGTATATATTTGAAATGAAAACATAACTATAATTTAGTGTTTCATAGGTCTATTGATATTTTAGACTACACACAAATTAAAAACAAATATTATGAAAAAAATTACTTTATTATTCATTTTGGGTTTGACAGCCAATTTTGGGTTTGCTCAAAACGTATTTACTGATGGAACTTTTGATGATCCAGCAGCTTGGACGGTTATTCAACAAAACGGAAACAACAATGCAACAGCAGTAATTGCTAATGGCGTGGCTACGTTTGATGACATAAATGCTGCAAATTGGGGGTCCGAAGGTCATGTCGCCATTTACAAAGCATTTACCGTTAGTCAGTCAGGATTCTATCAATTTGATGCTGACGTTACCACAAATGGTCTTAATGAGCATTGGTTTGAATTGTTTGTAGGAACAACGACTCCTGTGGATGGGCAAGAGTACAATACAAATGATTTTGGAGCCGTAAATTTATTAGCTCTCAACTCTTGGGACTGTGGAGGCACAACAAATACGTATTCTGGTTCTTGGTTAGCAACTGATTGTAAGGGACTAGACGGAACTATTGAACTAGACGCAGGAACTACATATTATGCTCTTGTCAGGACTGGTGGTATAAACTGGGGAACTGGTGTTATACTAGATAATTTTACATTGGTAAGTACCGCTACACCTCCTAATGCTGCATTCACTGCAGCAACAACTACTTCAGACCTAGAGGCTGTTTTTACTAATAACTCAACAAGTGCTACAAGTTATTCTTGGGATTTTGGTGATGGCTCTGGGACATCTAACATTGAAAATCCAACATACACTTATGCTTTTAAGGGGCAATACATCGTTACGCTAACAGCAACTAGTTCTGTAGGTACTAATGTCTCTACTCAAGAAATTTTTGTAGGCGACGTTTCTACTCCGATTTCTGAATTTAGTTTTGATTTTAGTTTACCAACCCCACTAAGAAATGAAAGTCTTCTTGACTACAGTGAAGCGGATGGCGTTGCTACAGCTACGGGTGTAAATGACGATTGGTGGTCTCAAATAAAATATGTACACAATGCTGGAATAGATTTATCTGGCGGAGACAGAGGGATTTCAGTAAAAGTCAAAGGGCCAAGAACATCCGTAATAACCATACAGATAGAAACTGGTGGAACAGCACACGTTGTAACAGCAAATTATACGACTGAAAATGCGTGGCAAACTCTTCTGTTTGATTTTTCTAGTTTTAGCTCTACCAATAACACCAAAATAGCTTTGTTTTTTGATATTCAAACAAATTTTGATAATACAGTTGATCCAAACCTTAACATTTTTCAAGTAGATGACTATGTATTTGGCGCGTATGCCTCGCTTGGGGTTGACGATTTAAAAATTAGTGGAGCCACTGTGTATCCAAACCCAACAACCAATTCCTGGAATGTTTCTACGAACAATGTGCGTATAGATTCTATAAAGGTATTTGACATCCTTGGAAAACAAGTGATTTCATTACAACCCAATACAATGACTTCAACAATTGATGCGACAACCCTTACTCCTGGTGTATATGTCACTAAAATCAAAACTGAATTAGGAGTGGAAACTAAAAGACTGATCAAACACTAACCAACCATTTAAATTAATCACAAAATCCCTGGTTTTCATTATTGGGCCAGGGATTCTTCTAGATTTTAATTATTATGAAAACAAGATTACTTACACTCGGATTCATACTTTGTATGAGTATCGGTTTGGCTCAGAATTCGGTTTCTGGAAATGTAGCTGACGAAGAAACTAAACAACCCATTCCAGGTGTCACCATACTAATCAAAGACACCACTAAAGGAACAACAACAGATTTTGATGGGAATTTTTCTATTGAAGCTTCTCCTGCTGATATTCTTGTGGTTTCCTATTTAGGATATCTGACTCAGGAAATAAAAATAAATGACAAATTAACTTTTTCTATCCTACTTAAAGAAGATACAAGTGAATTAGACGAAGTAATTGTGGTAGGTTATGGAACAAAATCAAAAATCAAGTTAACCTCAGCAGTGTCAACGATTGATGAGGAAACCTTAAAGAGATTGCCTGTTGCGGCTGTAAGTAATGGTCTAGAGGGATTGGCTTCAGGATTATTTGTGAGACAAAATTCAGGGGAACCAGGCTTTAGCAACTCCTCCTTTGAAGTAAGAAATTTTGGTAATGCATTAGTAATCGTTGATGGCGCTCCGGGTGACTTAAACCAATTAGAAGCGAATGAAATCGAAAGTATATCCGTTTTGAAAGATGCGGCGGCAGCGTCGGTTTATGGAGTACAAGGAGGAAATGGAGTTGTTTTAATTACAACAAAAAAAGGGAAGTTTGGAAAACCAGAACTCACGTATAGCAATCAATTTACTTATACGTCTCTGACCTCCTATCCTGATTTTCTAACCTCTGCTCAATATGGCGAAGTTTTAAATGAAGGCCTAAGAAACTCTAATCAAACCCCTGCTTATACAGAAGCTGAAATTCAATTATTTCAATCTGGAGCAGATCCAATTAATTATCCAAATACCGATTGGAAAAGTATGGTCATAAAAGACTGGGGTTTTCAACAACGCCACAATTTAAACCTTACAGGAGGTACAGAAAAAGTGAACTATTTTGTTTCTGCGGGTTATTTAGATCAAGGATCCAATTACAACGCCGATGTCTTATCGTTTCAACAGTACAATTTACGTTCTAACCTAAATGCAAAGGTTACTGACAACTTACAATTAACATTTAATCTGGCTGCCCGTAGAAAGATGAATGAAGCACCAGCCTATTCTGCCTATGATATTTTTAGAGAATTAAGTAGAGCACTTCCAACAGATTTAGCGTATTACCCAGACGGAACGCCTGCCAAACCAAGCGTAAGTCCAAATCATATTGCTGAAGGAATAAAAGATTTTAATGCTGGCTATTACCGAAGAAAAAACAACAATTTCGATGCTAAGATTTCTCTGAAATGGGATGTCAATCAAATCCCTGGGCTAAGCTTAAAAACCTATGCTTCGTTAATTTATGATACGTCATTTCAAAAAGATTGGGGAAAGACATACAATCTTTATACTTTAAACAGACAAACAGGAAATTATGATGTCTTTCGTGCCACTCCTGAAGGCTCCTTTAGTGACACTGTTCTTGAGCAAGGTACAAGCTACAACAATCAATACGTCTTGCAAGAATCCATTAATTACGACCAAACGTTTGGAGACCATAGTGTTTCGGCATTGGCATTAATGGAAGTTCAAAAAACACAAGGAGAATATTTTAATGGAAGACGACAAGATTTTCAATCCACCCTAATCGATCAACTCTTTGCAGGGTCTCTAGAAAACCAAGGGGCTGATGGTGGTGAATATCGCGAAAACCGATTGGGCTTTGTAGGGCGATTAAGCTACGACTATAAATCAAAATATTTCTTTGAATCTACAATAAGGCATGATGGCTCATCACGTTTTGCACCTGGAAAAGAATGGGGAACATTCCCATCAGCTTCAATAGGTTGGAGGCTCTCTGAAGAATCCTTTTTTGAACCTTTAAAGAACACCGTTTCAGAATTCAAATTAAGAACCTCAGTAGGAACCGCTGGATATGATGGAACTGCCGCATACCAATGGTTAAGTGGTTTTAATTATAATTTTTTCTGGATACCTGGTGATGCCGCAGTTCCAACTATTGACAACACCGCACTCGCAAATGTTGATCTCACATGGGAAAAAAACACCACTTATGATGTCGGTTTTGACACCTCTTTGTTTAACAACGCACTTACATTATCATTTGATTATTTCTTTAGAAAAAGAGAAAACGTCATTGCTAGAGCCAACTCTAGCATCCCAAGTACATTGGGGGTCGCTGTGGCCGACCAAAATTTATATGAATTTTCAAATGAAGGGTTTGAATTTTCATTAAACTATCGAAAACAATTAAATGATAATTTGAAAGTAAACGCTTTATTAAACTTTTCAAGGTCTAGAGAAAGAGCTGTTTTTATAGACGAAACATATCAAGAAGATCCATTTATGAGAGACAACCTTACAGTAACGGGAGGCTATACAAATTTGAGAAGAGGCTATATATCTCAGGGGCTATTCCAATCACAAGATGAAATAGATCAATGGGCAATCCAAGATGGTAATGGAAATACAAGTCTGCAACCTGGAGATGTAAGGTATCAGGATTTAAATGGTGACAACATTATTGATGTAAAAGACCAAAAAGTATTTGGAGTTGGTGATAAACCTGCTATCAATTATTCATTAAACCTAGGAGCCGAATACAAAAACTTTTCCCTTTCTGTATTGTTAACTGGTGCTGCAGGCTATGATATTTATTTAGATGGTGAGGCACAAAGCCCTTTACGAAATGGGTTTAACGGCTACAGTTATCAACTCGACTATTGGACGCCTCAAAACACCGGAGCTGCCTTTCCAAGAGTAGCTGATGGTGGATTCAACGACAACAACTATAAATACTCTGATTTTTGGTTAAGAAATGGAAAACACCTAAGATTCAAAAATATTAATTTTAGTTACACCTTACCAAAATTCAAAAACAATGTAGGTTTTGAAAAAATGACGGTATTTGTAACAGGATATAACCTATTTGTTATTAAAGATTACAAAGAAGAATTTGATCCACAAAATACGTCCTCCGTGGGCTGGTATTATCCACAAACAAAATCTATAACATTTGGTGTAAACATAACACTTTAAAAAAATTACTATGAAACGTATAAACATAATTTTTGCACTATTCGCACTCGCTTTCATTACTTGTGATGATGACTTTTTAAACGAACCACCATTAGATCGTATTACTGAAAATGATGTCTGGAGTGATAAAGCGCTAATGGACACTTATTTTTTTAAGATTTATGACAGAATGCCTTGGGACTATTTAGAAAGTTTCTGGGATGTTGGTGGCTGTCAACGCGATGGCATATCAGACTTGGCTAGAGGCACCTATACTTGGACAGCATTATTAAACCAATACAGACCTGGGATTTGGGGTACTGCAAATAACACTTGGCCTCTAGATTGGTGGGGCTATGATATAATTTGGAAAATTAATTACTCCATTGAAAATTTAGAACAGATTCCTACCTCTGTACTTACAGTTGAAGAACGTAACAACCGACTCGGTGAAATGCACTTTTTAAGAGCCTACTGTTATTTTGCTTTAGCAAAACGTTACGGAGGTGTTCCAATTATTCTCGTTCCTCAAAACCCAGATGTAACCCCACAAGAGGAATTATTTCCTAGCAGAAACACTGAAAAAGAAGTGTATGATCAGATTTTATCTGATTCACAAGCAGCATTCGATTTACTACCAAATAGATGGGCCTCTCAAAAAGGAAGAGCCTCTAAATGGGCCGCTAAATCTTTGGAATCTAGAGCCGCATTATACGCAGGGAGTATTGCAAAATACGGCACAGTTCAACTTGATGGAGTGATGGGAATACCCGCTTCAAATGCGGATGCGTACTACCAAACATCTTTAAGTGCTTCACAAACTATAATTGCCGAAGGTGGATATTCACTCTTTAATCAATACTCTGATCCTGCAACTAATTATGCTAATTTATTTTTAGACGAAACAGATGATGAAGCCATCTTTACTAAAATTTGGATTCCATTTGAAAAGGGACATGAGTATGATTTACATAATGTACCTTTTAGCTATCGACTGGATTGGGGAGCAAGTATGTCTCCAACAAAACAACTTGTAGATAGTTATGAAGTATTGAGTACAGGTCTATTACCTAGCGAAAGCGGTTCTGGCTATGACGAAAATAATCCATGGGAAAATCGTGACCCACGTCTTAAAGGTACCATATTGACCAATAATGACATATTTCAAGGGGAGCCGGTACATATTTGGTATGGCACAGAACGTGACGGATCTATTGATACTGGCAGTGGAACTGGTATTGGTAAAGATGGACTTGGGATTCATCCCGATGCTACAAAAACAGGATTCTATGTAAGAAAATATTTAGAAGATGGCGATTCACCTTTGTTTGTACCACAATATTACTCGGGTCAGGATTGTCTTATTTTTAGATTGGGAGAAACCTATTTAAATGCCGCAGAAGCTGCCATTGAATTAGGGATAGAAGCGTCTGCAAGAGACTATATTGAAGTTATCAGAACCAGAGCTGGGTTACAACAAAACTTACGTTTAGAGCCGTATTCAGGCACTGAATTAAGAGATAGAATCCGTAACGAAAGAAAATTAGAGCTCGCCTTTGAAGACCATCGTTATTGGGATGTGAGAAGATGGCGGATTGCAACAGAGGCTTTAAGTATTCAGGTTGAGGGTGTGAGAACACTTAGACATATTGATGCCGCAGGAAATGAAACATTTACCTATGAAACTTTTGATGCAGAAGCATTACCAATGAGTTTTGATCAACGTCATTATTACTTACCAATAGGTCAAAATAGAGTTAACAATAATCCGAACCTTATAGAAAACGTAGGTTACTAATTTTTAATTCCAAATAAATAAACATATGAAACTAATAAAATTTTTAAGTTGGACTTTTATTGTAGGAATTATTTTTATTTCTACCGGATGTGCAGACGATGCCGAAGAGGCTGTTGCACCTCCAACAAGCGAAGATGCTATTTTTACATTTGAATTTGATTCTGAAAATCCTAATAAGGTATATTTTTCAGCAACTCCAAATGATGCGAACTGGTACACACATTGGGATTTTGGTGATAACACCTCTGCAGAAGGGTATGAAGCCAGCAAGATATTCTTTGACAGTGGAGATTATGATGTGAGGTTTAGAATATTTACCGAGGGCGGTGTCGCAGAATCAATTCAAACAGTGGTTATAACCGATGACTTTGAAGCGCCTAATCTCATTCAAAATGGAGAATTTAACGGAAGTGATCCATGGATTGTTTTGCCTATTTCTGATGGAATCAATGTATCATTTGATAATAATGAAGCAAAATGGACAGGTGGCAGTTGGGGACAAGTAGGAATTTATCAACCAATCCAAGTTTTAGCAAATAACGAATATCAAATTTCAATGGATATAAGTGGAGGCCCATTAACAGATTCTTGGTTTGAAGTCTATGTAGGAATGGAAACTCCTGTTGAAGGTCAAGACTACACCGATGGCGGAATGCGTTTAGCCCTAAACACATGGGAAGGTTGTGGAGGAGAACCTTTTGATGGCGATTTTGCAGCCTACAGTTGTGTCGGTACGGGTTCAACATTCGAATTCACCACGGCCGGAACTGCCTATTTAGTAATTAGAGGTGGGGGAGCAAACTATGGTTCCGAAGGCGTCACAATCGATAATGTAACAGTTCGATCCCTTGGTTCTTTCGCTCTCGCTGTTGTTTCAGATTTTGAATTTGAAACAACTGATCTTACAACAACCTTTACCAATACATCTGCGAATGCCACAAGTTATTCATGGGATTTTGGAGATGGTTCTGGCACCTCAACTGAAGAAAATCCAACTTACAGCTACACGGAGGGTGGTACTTATATGGTAACATTAACTGCCACTAATGAAGCAGGTTCGGCTGAAATTACAAAAGAAGTCACAGTAATTGATCCAGCTGCTGCACCTACCGCAGGGTTCACATTCGAAACTTCTAATCTTACTGCATTGTTTACAAACACATCTGCAAATGCCACAAGTTATTCATGGGATTTTGGAGATGGGACTGGTACCTCAACAGAAGAAGATCCAGAATACACATATGCTGAAGCAGGGACTTACACTGTGACACTAACAGCTACAAATGATGCCGCAGTTTCAAACGAAATTTCGATTGAAGTGACCGTAGAAGAGCCTGTGTTTACAAATCTTATCACAAATGGAGGTTTTGACGATTCAAGTGGTTGGACAATAATTAACATCTACGAAACTGATAATGGAATCGGTTCCGTAACCATCGCAGATGGAGTTGTGACCTTTGCAGAAACACAAAGTCCTAGTGATTGGAAACATTGGGCTATTTATACCCAACTAACCTTGGATCCAGGGGTCTATCAATTTGATATGGATATGACCTATACGGATATCAATGACGTTTGGGGCGAAGTCTATATTGGTGCTACACAACCCGTTGAAAATACTGGAGACTACAACGGAGATCAGTATGTCCTCAAAGCGTATAATGCATGGGAGTGTGGAGATTTAAAAACCTATTCTGGACCAGCAGTTGCTGGGGGTTGTGATGAAACTAGTAACCCTGGACAATTTGAAATTACAACAACTGGTACATACTACCTACTGTTTAGAACTGGTGGTGGTCAATGGGGTACCGAAGGGATTGTTTTAGACAATTGGTCCTTATTAAGACAATAATTTAGAACAGTCTTAGAATATTAAAACTTAAAAAATAATAATTCAATGAGAAAATATGTGCTTTTTATAAGCCTGGTATTTATAGTGTCATTAGGTTGGAGTCAAGGCCTTCGTACTCAAGGAACGCAAATTGTTAATTCAAATAATGAGGAAGTGCTTTTAAGAGGCTATGGCCCTGGAGGCTGGCAAATCATGGAAGGTTACATGATGCAAAGCTCTGGGTTTGCAGGATCCCAACATGAAATAAAAGACAAATTAATCGATTTGATGGGAGAAAGCAATACCGAAACCTTTTTCACTCAATGGCGAGCAAATCATTTTACACAACGCGATGTAGATTCTTTAGCCGCTTGGGGCTTCAATAGTATTCGGATTCCGATGCATTACAATCTATTTACACTCCCAATCGAAGAAGAACCTGTTGCAGGAGAAAACACTTGGATAGAAACAGGTTTTGAATTGATAGATGATGTCTTAGCTTGGGCAGCTCCTCATGATATTTATGTGATTTTAGATATGCATGCGGCTCCAGGAGGACAAGGGACTGGTTCAGAAATTAATGATTATGACCCTACAAAACCATCATTGTGGGAAAGTCAAGAAAACAGGGATAAGCTTGTGGCCTTATGGACCAGAATAGCAGATCGATATAAAAATAATGAATGGATTGGTGGCTATGACCTTATTAATGAAACCCATTGGGATTTACCAGGAAACACATTATTACGAGAAGTCTTTGAAGACATTACTGCGGGAATTCGAAGTGTAGATACTAATCACATTATATTTATTGAAGGAAACTCCTATGCTAATGATCACAGTGGATTGACCCCTCCTTGGGATGATAACATGGTCTATAGTTTTCATAAATATTGGAATACGAACAATCCTGGAGACCTCGATTGGATTCTACCACTTAGAGCACAACAAAATGTGCCTTTATGGATGGGAGAATCCGGAGAAAATTCCAATACTTGGTTTACGGATGCTGTCTCTTTATTTGAAGACAATAACATTGGTTGGGCTTGGTGGGCCGTTCGGAAAATTGGAGATATAGACAGTCCTTACGCTGTGGATATAAACACAGGGTATCAAGATATTTTAGACTATTGGCAAGGAAATGGGTCGCAGCCAACCGCTACAGAAGCTTTTAATTCGATGATGGAACTCGCCGATAATCTATTGGTAGAGAATAGTCGCTTTAGAAAAGACGTGCCCGATGCTTTAATCAGACAAGTACAAACAGATGAGACCATTCCTTATAATGGATCCCCATCAGCAATTCCAGGAGTAATTCATATGTCTGATTTTGATTTAGGAAAAAATAATTTTGCATACTATGACACGGTAGTTGGCGATTACAATTTGTCAACTGGAGATTTCACCGCATGGAATAGCGGATGGTCTTATAGGAATGATGGTGTCGATATCGAAAAAAATACAGATAATATAAATAGTAATGGATTTCATGTTGGTTTTGTAGAACAAGGGGAATGGATGAAATACACTGTTAACATCAGTGAAGCAGCCGTTTATAAAGCAAAAATAAGACTTGCAACACAACAAACAGGTGGAGAGTTTTTTCTGACTATAGACGATCAAGAAGTAACGGCCACACAAGTTGTAAGTGCTACGGGGGGTTGGACACAATTTTCTACCTTTGAAATTTCAGATATTATTCTACCAGCAGGTCAACACAGTTTAAAATTACATATCAATAACAGTATTCCAGTAAATTTTAGCAGCATTGAATTTGAAACTACAGGAACCATAGATGCATTGGCACTAACCGCTTTAAATGGTAAAACTGCTGATGATGAAAAATCTTTAGAAGTTACAATTAGTGAATCTATTTTAGCAGCATCCTTAAACGCCACTGCAGATCAATTCACAGTTTTGATTAACGGGGAAGAAAAAACGGTTACATCTGTTTCGGCGGACCCTTTAAGAGATCGTTTGTTTATTCTTAACCTTGAAGACTTCTTTCTTTTTGGGGATGTGATAACGGTGAGTTATGAAGGAACTACAATTCAATCCCAATCAAATAAAACTTTAAATACGTTTACAGATTTAACGATCAACAATATCGCTCCATATCGTGTCGTAATTCCTGCTGTTATTCAGGTCGAAGATTATGATGTGATGGAAGGCATGGGATTAGAAGACACATCAGATGAAGGAGGCGGTCAAAATTTAGGCTATACGGATCCTGGAGATTATGCCGACTATTCTATTTATGTCCCACAAACAGGGCTTTATGGAATTAAACTAAGAATCGCTGGATTTAACCAAGGACAAATTGGACTGTATTCAGTCGATGAAAACGCTGTTGAAACAGAACTCATAGTTATGAATACTGTGATTACAAATGGCTGGCAAACATGGGAAACAGTTGCAGGGAACTTGACGATTGAAGAAGGAATTCATACATTAAGAATGCGAATTTTATCAGGTGGATTTAATTTTAATTGGATGGAGTTCGATTATCCAGATAGTGATGGCGATGGTGTCTTAGATGATAATGACGATTGCCCAAACACACCCGAAGGCGCTATTGTAGATGTAACTGGATGTGAAATTTTCTCTTTACCACCAAATAATTATGTCCTATCCGTATATAGTGAAACTTGTAGATCTCAAAACAACGGGAGCATTTCATTATCAGCCGTAGCAAACTATAATTATACCGTTTCTGTAAGTGGTGAAAATTTCGCAACAACCGAAACTTTTACATCCGATATTAATTTCGAAAATTTATCAGCTGGAACCTATGTCTTATGCATCACTTTAGAGGGGCAACCAGACTATGAACAGTGTTTTACAGTCGTTGTAATTGAGCCAGATGAGCTGGATGTTAATGCGGACAGAGTCGCTTATTCCTCAAGAGTAAATGTAACTATCAATGGAGGAAACATGTACTATATTACCTTAAACGAAGAAACATTCATTACGAGTGAAAGCGAAGTCGAATTAGTATTATCTAAGGGAGTAAATAAATTAAGTATCAGAACAGACAAAGAGTGTCAAGGGATTTATGAAAAAACGTTTGTCCTAAACAATGAGCCTCTACCCTATCCTAACCCTGTTCAGAATACATTATTTGTCAATACTAGCGATACATACGGAACTTCTGTACCAGTAGAAATTTACGATGTATCGGGGAAATTAATATTCTCTAAAACATACGACCAAACACAAAACACTTTGGAGATTGATGTATCAAACATCGCAAGTGGGTTTTTCTTTCTAAAAATAAGGACTACAGAAAAGACACATAACTATAAAATTGTAAAGCAATGAAAAGATTAATCAATACAATTCCGATATACTTATTTTTAATCGTCATTGTCGCTTCTTGTAGTAGTGATGATGATGGAGGAGGGGAAAATGTAAATACCGTGGCTCCGCCAACGGCAGCAACACTTCTATTTCCTGAAAACAATACTGAATGCAATGAAGGGGACATAATTTCTGATACTGAATCAGATGTGTTATTTCAATGGGAAAACGCCACTAATGCGAGTTCATATATCTTACAAATTACAAATTTAAACGATGGAACTTCAAGAAATATAAGCACTCTTTCAAATGAATTTTTGATCCGTATTTTAAGAGGGACACCCTATTCATGGTCCGTAACGTCTTTAGCAAGTGGCACAACAGAAACCACAGAAAGTACCGTTTGGAAATTTTATAACGCAGGACTTTCTCAAGAAAGCCATCCCCCATTTCCAGCGGAAGCGATTAGCCCTCAATCTGGTGCTAATGTCAATGAAGGCGTCGTGAGTTTACAATGGGAAGCAACTGATATTGATAATGATATAGCATCCTACACAATTTATCTTGATACTGTAAACCCTCCAGTTACTGAAATTGGCAGCACAAGTAATACGAATATAAATAGTACTGTAATTTCTGGGCAAGTTTATTATTGGAAAGTAGTAACAACAGATCAAATTGGTAACACATCTGATTCACAAATTTTTGAATTTGGTGTCAATTAAATATGAACAAATGAAAATAAAACATGGAATTTTCACGCTGATAACAATCTGTTTGTTATCATGCAACAAAGAAAAAAAAGAAGCTGCTATAAATAGTGTTGATGCCGCTGTTTGGGAAATAGATTTTTTAGATAATTTCGATACTTTTAATTCCGATAATTGGCAAGACCAACGTATTTGGGTAAATAACGAAACCCATTGTTATGTCCCTAATAATGAATTTGGTACGAGAGAAGTTAGTCATGGGACTTTAAAACTAAAAGTAGTTAATATTGGAGAAAAACAGAGCTGCGATAATTATGATAAGTTTGGAAAGCAACACCCAGAAACGCAATATGTTGCGGGTCGAATCGCTTCAAAAAACAAAAAAGAATTTATTAAAGGAAAATGGACGGCTCGATTAAAATTAGGAACCAACGGAGAACCAAGTATGTTTCCAGCATGGTGGATTTTAGGGGCACAAAATAATGAACCCCCAGTCCAAGAAACAAATGAAACTATTTGTTGGCCAATGACAGGTTCTGGGGAAATTGATATTTTTGAACACCATGGAGATCATCACAAAAATAGCTTCACAACAGGCGCCATTAAAAATTTAGGTGAATGCAATAAGGGTGATTGGTGGAGCTTACGAAAAGGGTTTAACGCAGATTTAAACGAATTTCATGAGTACTCTGTTGAGTGGGAGAAAGCTGATTTAGTATATCGAGTAGATGGAAAAGAAATTTACCGCAACTTAGGCGAAGGAGATAAATACCCCGAAGCCATGTTTGCTATATTAAACTATGCTAAGATTACGGATTCCCCAATGGAAGGCGAATGGGTCATGGAAGTCGATTGGGTAAAACACGAATACAGAAAATAATTCACAGAAAACTATGAATATTAAATATTATAAACTATTGTGTCTTTTGGTGTTAATTACAGCTTGTAAAGACGCAAAAGTCGATAAATTAGAAACTACGGAGACTAATTCAAACACAGAAAACTATCAAAGCAAAACGATTCAAGTTTATACCACAGCTATGGATACGGAGTTGCGATTAACCAAAACAAATAAACAGACATTTAAAGAAAAGGTGCAACCCTTAGAAACTGAAATTGCTGTTTTTGTAAATCCTGAAAAAACGTTTCAAGAATATCTAGGGATTGGTGGAGCGATAACAGATGCTTCAGCAGAAGTTTTCTCAACTTTAAGTCCAGACACACAAAATGAACTGCTTCAATCTTATTTTGGAAAAGAGGGTATCGGATATAATATTATAAGAACAAGTATTCATAGCAGCGATTTTGGTTTAAGGAGTCATACCTATATTGATGAAGGTGATGAAAAGCTTACAACATTTTCAATCGAAAAAGACAAGGTAAAAAGAATCCCTTTTATAAAAAGAGCTATTGAATTGATTAATGATAATTTAGTATTTTATGCAAGTCCATGGAGCCCCCCAGCATTTATGAAAACAAATAAAAACATGCTTAGAGGAGGAAAACTACTTCCAGAATTTCGTCAATCCTGGGCCAATTACTACGTAAAGTTTATTGAAGCTTATGAAGCTGAAGGAATTCCTGTTTGGGGCTTGACCATACAAAACGAACCGATGGCTACCCAACGTTGGGAATCTTGTATATACACTGCGGAAGAAGAGCGCGATTTCTTAAAAGATTACTTAGGTCCAACTCTAGAAAAAGCAGGGATGGGCGATAAAAATATTATCGTATGGGATCATAATAGAGATTTAATTACAAATAGAGCGAATACTATTTTTGAAGATCCTGAGGCTTCTAAATATGCTTGGGGAATTGGGTTTCACTGGTATGAAACTTGGACTGGAGGCTTGCCTAAATATGATAATCTAAAAAACATAAATGAATCGTTTCCATCAAAAAATATGATGTTTACCGAAGGCTGTCAGGAAGGCTTTAATACAGAAAGACTGTACCACTGGCCAAATGCAGAACGCTATGGAAACTCCATGATAAACGACTTTAATAGTGGCGTTGTCGGATGGACCGATTGGAATATTCTTTTAGACGAAAGAGGGGGGCCAAATCACGTTCAAAATTTCTGCTTTGCACCTATTCATGCAAATAAAACAACCGACGAGTTAATATATACGCCTACTTATTACTATATTGGACACTTTTCAAAGTTCATTAAACCTGGCGCGCTACGTGTGAGTACAACAACAAGCAGAACCACTATTGAAAGCACCTCGTTTATGAATAAAGATGGTAAGATCGTTACTGTTGTTATGAACCCAACTGATACTAAAATTACTTACAAGTTAATCGTTCATAATAATGAAGCCGTTCTAGAAATTGAACCGCGAGCAATGCAATCCATCATTTACTAAAAATTAAGATCTTAAATCCAACAGATCATGAATAAAAAATTAGTTTTTATTGCATTTGTAGTATCCCTTGGAGGCTTCCTTTTTGGGTTTGATGCTGGAATTATTTCTGGAGTCATGTCTTTTGCTGGACCGGAGTTTGAATTAAATGAAATACAGTCTGGTTGGGTTGTGAGCGCACCCTCATTTGCAGCCATGATTGCGATGCTATTTTCTGGAAGATTAAGCGATCTTTTCGGCAGGAAGAAATTACTCATTTTTGTTGCGTTTCTATATGCAATTTCAGCAGTGTTATCTGCTGCGGCAACTTCTTATGAGATCCTCTATATCGCACGAATGATTGGAGGCTTAGCTTTTGGAGCGGCCTTGGTGTTAGCACCAATGTACATCGCAGAAATAGCAACCGCCGAAAACAGAGGTAAATTAGTGACCATTCAACAATTAAATATTGTGTTTGGGTTTTTCGCAGCCTTTTTAAGCAATTACTTTTTTAATAAATACAACACCCCAGACAGTGGCTTTCTTACAGATGAAACTGTTTGGAGGTGGATGTTAGGAGTCGAATTAATTCCAGCTGTGTTATACTTCATATTCTTATTTTTTGTGCCAAAAAGCCCACGGTGGCTGTATTTAAAAGATCGAATTTCTGATGCAAAACAGGTTTTAATAACACTTCACGGAAGTGAAAGAGGCCACACAGAAGTTGCGTCTATAGAAAAAAGTGTCGATGCTGACAAAGACAAATCTGATTTAAAACTAACGGACCTCTTAAAACGATCGTTGCGTTTCATATTAGTTATTGGGTTAATTATAGGTGTTCTACAGCAAATTACAGGAATAAACGCCGTTTACTTCTACGCAACATCTATCTTTAAACAAACAGGGATTGGCACTGATGCGGCCTTTTCGTCGGGTGTATTATTAAGCACCATTTCGGTACTCTTCACATTTGTTGCCATCTATTTAATTGATCGAATGGGAAGAAGACCCCTCCTATTAATTGGCACGGCTGGTATTGCGGTGAGTTTATTGTTATGTGCGTATGGTTTTAATCAAGCAACCTATCAGCTCTCGGAAGAAAAAATTGCACAGTTTGAGTTTTCTGATTCGGAAAAATTAATGCCCTTTGCTGAAAAAGTATATACTAATGATATCGATTTTAAAAACGCTGTAAAATCTGCATTAGGCAATGCAATATATCTAAAAAATGATGGCGTTATTTTGGAAGCAGCAACGCGTATAAATGCCACTTTAGTCCTCATCGGAATTCTAGGGTTTATTGCCTGTTTTGCCTTTTCACTAGGACCCGTTATGTGGGTACTGCTGTCCGAGTTATACCCTTTGAAATATAGAGGTTTAGCCATCGGCGTTATTGCATTTATAAACTCCCTTATTAGTTCTTTGGTGCAATTAATTTTCCCTTGGGAACTTTCAAATTTAGGAAATGCACTAACCTTTTTCATCTTTGGAGCAATTGCTTTAATAGGCTTCTTTGTACTCCTAAAATTATTACCAGAAACAAAAGGAAAATCTTTAGAACAGTTAGAAAAAGAGTTGGTAAGATAAGTATTTAAGAAAATAGCTGAATTAAAGCAACTAAACACACTTAGATTTTAATTGTGTTTTGCAATTTATTATATATTCAGTAACTTTGATTTTATCAAAAATTAAACATCTTATAAAATGAAAAAAATACTATTTATTTTGCTATTTGTAGGCATGCATACAGCTAGCTTTTCTCAAGACTCTGCACTTACAAGTGAAGAAAAGAAAGAGATATTAGCGGAGAGCCCTTTTAACTCTGTTTATCCTACATCCATACTAAAAAGTTCTAACGCTTATTTTAAAGCTCAAATGGGATTATACAAAAAAGGTGCAATAGCTGAAAAAGAAGCTCATTTAGTAGCTCTCGGAACTTCCGCAGCTGTTAAATGCCAGTACTGTATTCCTTATCATATTGCAGAGCTAAAAAGATTAGGGGCGTCTGAAGATGAAATAAAGACTGCTGTTCTCATTGCTGCTGATATTATGAAAATGAGTACACTTTTTTACGGAAATGAATTTGATTTAGAGGCATTTAAAAAAATGCTTAAGGGAGAATAACAAACCATAGTTACATCCTTAAAATAAATTAAGAAAAAAGCACTATAATGCGATGCATTGTAGTGCTTTTTTATTTATCATTTTCTGACACCTAATCTCCAGCTACTAAGTTTGTACTCTTAAATCTTAAGTTTAATTACAATCTTGGTCAACCCCTATTCTATACAAGCTATAGTTTGCTGAAACAAAGTATAGCTTTCCACCATCGCACTCAAATGCAACTTCTTGTTCTACACTATCAATTGTTAAAATATTAGTTTCAAATGTATAAGTTATAGTTCCTGGAATTGCATCTAATGTTTCTAATGAATTCCAATAGGTCTCGTCACATTCGTTCCCAAAATCATCACAATAATAAGTGTACCTTGTTCCATTTAAAAACTCGTACATTGTGTTCGCTGACGCACCAAAACCTGGAGACCACAACCATCTCCCTTCTACTGTATATGCTGGAAGCGGATTGTCATCTGACTCATCATCATTACTACAAGCGAAAATTAAAAATACGGAAAGCAAGAGTAGTTTTTTCATTTTAATTAAATTGGTTTAACATCCAAATATAATAAAAATGCTAATTAGCTTTGGCACAAAGTGCATTGAAAAAACAGCAAAAAAAACCCTTACATTGCTGTAAAGGCTTTATAACTGGCTCCCCCTATTATTCAAAGTTGCAGCACAATTTCCTCTTTTGACGGACTATTTATTAGTTAGTAAGAAACGTCCGTAAACTTCCTCTAATTTTGAAGGAAGTGGATTGATGATCCCTTGGTTCCAAAAATTTGGATAACTTGTTTGGCTATGTGGGGTGCGGGACTTTGAAACGCTTCATTGTTCCCGAGTACTTGGGAGTATTGAGCCAAATCGTCAAGGACGAATTGGCGTTGTTGCCACGAAGAACTGCGGTTGTATTACTTCTGTACCCCGCATTACATATAGCTTTTGTTATAGGTAGTTTTTATCATTGTTTTACGAAATTGAATGTTGCTATTTTTTAACGTCAATTTGAATGGGAAAGGATATAATGCTAAATCATTCTTAATTACAGTTGAAAGAAAATCAATCCATTGAACGTTATATTTATTTTGAATTTCTTTAAATTCATTAAAAAACATTGTCCTTCCACCATTTTCATTTAGTTTTTTCAATATCTTTCTTTCGAATTCAACATTACAACTTTTGGTCGAGTTTTTTGAGTAATACTATTTGGACTAATAGTTTATCTAAAGGTTTAATTTATAGTGGTGGTTTTTTTAATGGCATACAACTCCTTATATGCAGAATAAATCTCCTGTTGGGTAATTAAAATCATTGCCTAAAGGGTCAATGGATACTCCAGTCATTAAATCCCCGTTTTCAAATGAAATCGGACAATTATGAGGAATTGATGAATTGTTAGATGGGTTACGTACACAAGAGGTAATTGTTACACTCATTGCAATTAAAAAAAACAGCTTGATCTTCATAGTTTTAGTATCGTTATTATTCAAATTTAACTAATTTATTTTAGATTGGTTGAGAAAAATCAAAGAAGCCCTCTTAAGGTCTCTTTTTCGCCTTAATTTGAGAGTCTATACCTGTCAAAATTCAAAGAAAATAAAATACCTTTGAGTAAGAATTTTTTATGGAAGGCCCTAAAAACACTACATAATTCTTAATTATAAATCACAATGATTAGGATATAACAAAAATTTATTGTTAAATTTTTGTTATATCATAAAATTTATTCAAATTTGTTACAAATACAATAATATGAAAGAAAGTAAATGCCCTTTTCACGGATCAACAACACAACCTAATCTTGGAACACAAAACAAAGATTGGTGGCCCAATCAATTGAATTTAGATATTTTACGACAACACGACACCAAAAGTAATCCTGTGTCTGAAGTCGATTACAAACAAGAGGTCCAAAAGCTTGATCTTGCATCTGTCAAAGAGGATTTGAAAACAATGATGAAAAATAGTCAAGACTGGTGGCCTGCAGATTATGGTCATTATGGTCCCTTTTTTATTCGTATGACTTGGCATGCTGCTGGAACGTATCGAACCGGAGATGGAAGAGGCGGTGCAGCAACAGGCGCCCAAAGGTTTGCACCTCTTAACTCATGGCCAGATAATGGAAATCTTGACAAAGCCCGTCGATTATTGTGGCCCATCAAAGAAAAGTATGGGAATAAGTTATCATGGGCTGATTTATTAGTTTTAGCAGGGAATGTAGCCATTGAAGATATGGGAGGACCCAATCATGGAACTGTTTTGGGGAGAGAAGATATTTGGCATCCAGAAAAAGACATTTACTGGGGTGCAGAAGATGAGTGGTTGGGTGACAACCGATATGGAGATTCAAGACAGTCGCTTGAAAACCCATTAGCCGCCGTACAGATGGGACTTATTTATGTGAACCCAGAAGGACCTAATGGCAATCCAGATCCTTCACTTTCTGCGCAAGACGTTCGGGAAACCTTCAAACGTATGGCTATGAATGACGAAGAAACAGTAGCTCTTGTTGCTGGTGGACATACATTTGGGAAAGCACACGGAGCAGGTGATGCTTCTTTGGTTGGTGCAGAGCCTGAAGGTTCTGCTATCGAAAATATGGGTTTTGGGTGGTTGAGTAGTCATGCTTCGGGTAAGGGTGTAGATACTATTACTAGTGGAATTGAAGGGCCTTGGACAAAAAATCCAATTCAATGGGATATGGGATATTTAGAGTTGCTTCTAAATTACGAATGGGAATGTAAAAAAAGCCCTGCTGGTGCATGGCAATGGCATCCTATTGATTGTGCTGAAAAAGATATGGTGCCTCAAGTTGATGGAAGTAATGAAAAAGTACTACCAATGATGACTACTGCAGATATGTCTATGAAAGTTGATCCAAAATATCGTGAAATTTGTGATCGCTTTTATGCTAATCCAAAGGAGTTTGAAGAAGCTTTTGCAAGAGCTTGGTTCAAACTTTTACATCGTGATATGGGACCCAAAAGTAATTATACTACAGGTGATTTCAATGATGCAGAATACGTTTGGCAAGACCCTACTCCAAAAGGTAAAATACTTTCAGAAAATGAAGAACAAGCCGTAAGAGATTCTCTTACAAATTCTGGACTCACTGTTCAGGAGCTGGTAGAAACAGCATGGGCAAGTGCTAGTACGTTCAGAAACTCTGACAATAGAGGAGGCGCTAATGGCGCCCGAATTAGACTTTCACCTCAAAAAGATTGGGCCGTCAATAAGCCAAAAGAATTGCAAAGAATATTGGGTATTTATGAGAACATTGCCGAAAAACATCAAGCCAGTGTAGCTGATGTGATTGTTCTTGGCGGAGCAGTGGGTATTGAAATTGCTAGTGGAAAAAAAGTTCCAACAACGACTGGAAGAGGAGATGCCACACAAGATAACACAGACATAGACTCTTTTGATTTGTTAAAACCACGAACTTGTGGATTTAGAAATTATTCCGAAAAAGCCTTTGCAGTTAGTCCAGAAGAAATTATGCTGGATAAAGCGCATCTTTTGGGGTTGACTCCAGTAGAATTAACCCTTTTGGTTGGCGGTATGCGTGCAATGGGTATTTCAAATAGTGGAGATGGTGTTTGGACCCAATGTACTTTAAATAACGAGTGGTTTAAGACCCTTCTTTCTATGGAAGTATCGTGGCGCCCTACCGGTTACAACAGTTATGATGGTTTTGATCGCCTTACAGGAGTCAAATTACGAACGGCTTCCCGAACCGACTTGGTATTTGGTTCAAATTCAGAACTGCGTGCCATTGCAGAAGTCTATGCACAGAATGATAATGATGATAAATTTGTAAATGATTTTATTTGTGTTTGGAATAAGGTTATGAATGCTGATAGATTTGATTTAAAATAAAACAATCCTCAGCGAGGAAAGTTATCCATCGCTCATTTAGTTATATGATGATTTGTATTTGTGCAATACTAACCAACAACCCCTATAAGGGCTTGCTTTTGCAAAGAGCCGCTGAAAAAAAAATCAGCGAGCTTATCAAAGAACAGACCTCTGGCGATTCTTTTATTTTTAATACGCAATCGGGAATTTACATTTTTGCTTCTCCCGAAATAGTGAATGATTGGTTATTGAACGAAATCGCTGATTATGTTGCTCAAAAAACAGATAGAGGGTCTTTTATAAACACATCCAAAAATCATGATTTTTTTAGAAATGCAACACGAGACTTTTTAAATCGTCCCAATACAACAAGCATGGTTTGGAAGAATTTTATTAGCAGTTTTTTAATACAACTCAATCCTTTTTATGGAGATATTCTTCCAATTCATAGTTTGTTTAAAGATTTTGTTGCTGTACTGAAAGAGTATGGCAGTGAAGAACAACTGTGTTATTTAAAAAAGAAAATGAATGTTTTACGCTCACGTATTACTGTAGACATTTCTTTATATTGATTCTACCTGCCGACAGCCAAGCACAAGGACTCCCCGAAACAAGTTCTGGGTAAACTTCTCGCCTAAAAGATGAGAAAATAAAAAAAGCAACCTAACGGCTGCTTTTCTAATTTTCTGCTCCTCCTCTTAGGCTCGAACTAAGGACCCTCTGATTAACAGTCAGATGCTC
>JABAZA010000029.1 GCA_018608725.1 Flavobacteriaceae bacterium | reverse complement strand
TACCAAATTTATTGATTTTTGGCGTCCTAAATCAACAATTGCAACTAAATCTTCATTAAAATATCCTTGCCAGGTTCCCGTTCTAAAATCAGCAGTCCCTAGAATGCCATCAATCAGGGCTTCATTACCACCCGCATTATATTGATTGGCAAAATTTGTTTCGAGTTTTATATTTATAGTGGGGTCAATTTTAAAAAACTCAGTACTAATAACAGCGCTTTTGAACTTATTTTTCTCAGCATAAACATATAAGGTTCCTGCCTCAGTGATTTCTATGGGTTGTTTATATGGTTGATAAGTTGAGTCATCAATTTTAAAATATATAGTGGCTTTGGGGTCTGCATTTCCAAGACGTATACTTGTTTTTGTTTTAAAAGCAACGTTTCCCTCGAAAATAAATGGAGCCGGTACAATCAAATAGTCATCGATAGATGTGATGGGTTCTGCTCCTTTTTCAGTGCCCCAATCAGAAGGTTTGTCTGTCATAAAAAACTCCAATTCCCCTCCGTTTATAATTTCCGAATGGTACAGAAAAGAACGATCTAGTAAAACTCCATTTAATTTAACTGACGCGATATACCGATTGGAAGTACTCAGGTCGTAGGATTTTATAGAAAAGGTATTTTGATTTTCAAGATGGATGGTTGCAGAGTCAAAAAGCGGTTTCCCAATAATATAGGTATTGGAAGCAGGGGTTACTGGATAGAATCCTAACGCACTAAATACATACCAGGCACTCATTTGTCCACAATCTTCATTGCCAGAAATTCCATCTGGAGTATTTGTGTAGAGTGTTGTTAAAATTTCATGAACTTTTTCTTGCGTCTTATAGGGTTTGTTGACAAAATTATAAAGATACGCCATGTGGTGACTGGGTTCATTTCCATGGGCATATTGTCCAATTAGCCCTGTAATATCGGCTTGTTCTCTACCAGTTGTTTCTGGAGGGGCTAAAAACAGTGTGTCTAGGTTCTTTTCAAATTGAGCCTTAGAGCCGAGCAGATTGATATAGCCCGAAAAATCTTGTGGCACATAATTACTATATTGCCAAGCATTGGCTTCGGTGTAATTAAAGTTAACTTCATGAGGATTAAAAGGTGCAAACCAAGTATTTCTAAAGCGTCCACGCATAAATTGTGTTTGAGGATCAAATACATTCTTATAGTTTTGTGCCCGTTGAATGTATGTTTTGTAAACCTCAGAAGCTCCAAGTTCTTTTGCCATTTGTGCCAATGCCCAATCATCATACGCATATTCTAATGTTTTGGACACAGATTCGCTTTCGTGCTCCATGGAAATATAGCCGAGCGATTTATAATCTTCCAACCCTAATTTATCTTGTTGAGCACTGTGTTGCATTGCTTTTAATGCTTTGTAAGCGTCATATTCTCGAATCCCTTTCATAAAAGCATCTGCAATAACTGAAACGGCATGGTAACCAATCATGCATCCTGTATAACTGGCAGATAAATCCCAAATAGGTAAGATGCCGCCTTCATCAAATTTGGCTAAAAAGGTGTTGATAAAATCATTGGTTTTTTGCACTTCAAGAAGTGTGAATAAGGGGTGTGCAGCTCTGTAGGTGTCCCATAATGAAAAGACAGTATAATATTCAAATGCTTTTGTTTGATGAATTTCTTGATCCATACCACGGTAGCGACCATCCACATCCTGATATAGGTTTGGCGCAATCATTGTATGATAGAGAGCCGTATAAAAATTTGTTTTATAATCTGTATCCTTTGAAGTTACACTTATTTTGTTGAGTTTGGTATTCCATTCATCTTGCGCTTCTTTTTTAAGTGTTTCAAAATCGAACCCCTTAATCTCTTCGTTTAAATTTTGTTCAGCACCATTTTCATCTACTGCACTAATACCAATTTTCACACTTACAGGGGTGTTTGACGGGTTGTCAAATTCAATAGCAGCTTTTTTACTTTCAAATTTGTAATTTTTTGGACCAATTACTTCATCCGAAAGTTCGTAATTAATTTCTTTAATTGGGTGTGAAAACTCGATGTAATAAAATAGTTGTTGATTTTCGGCCCATGCTTTTGAATGTCGATATCCACTTAATGAATAGGCATCTATTTTTTGAATTTTATAATCCAATAATTGGTCACGGTGTGTTAAATCTAAAATCAAAAATTGGTTTTCTGAAGATTCATATTGGTATTTGTGTAGTCCACTTCGCTTTGAAACCGTGAGTTCTACATCTACATTAATTTGATCTAAAGTAACTTTATAATATCCAGGTTTAGCGATTTCATTTTCATGAGAAAAATGTGCTTTGTAACCTTCTTGTCCATCACTACCATTATTAAAAATTACTTTGTTGGAAGGCATTAATAAAATATCGCCATAATCGGAAACCCCTGTGCCACTTAAATGCGTGTGAGAAAATCCATAAATATAGGAATCACTATAATGGTAGCCAGAACATCCGTCCCACCCATCCAGACGTGTATCTGGACTCATTTGCATCATTCCAAAAGGTCGTGTTGCGCCTGGAAATGTATGCCCATGACCGCCAGTTCCAATAAAAGGATTTACATACAATAAGAGATTTAAAGACTCTTTTGGTAAATCTTTAGAAGGATTTAAGCAACCATAGACACTGAAAAAAATTATTAAACTGTAAAATTTAAAGGTCATAATATGAATTAGAAATATACTAAAAAAATGCAAATCTAAAAGGTTCGTTAAATTAAAATATTAATTCTATTATCATATGCTTTTGTTTTACTTTTGTGATTGATTTTTTCAAGATATGGTTCGATTAATAATTTTTATAATTTTTGTATTAGCGCTCGATTTTTATGCCCTTCAAAGTTTTAGAAGTGTGGTTAGAAATCCATGGGTGACCTATGGATATATTGCGATCTCTATTGTAGTTTTCGGGAATTTGATCTATCAGGGGTACACACTTGATCGAAGTTCAGGAATCAATTCGGGGTTTTATTTGGCATTTGCGGTATTTGTTCTGGTTTATGTCCCTAAACTAGTGCTCTTAGTTTTTATGTTTGGCGAAGATATCTTTCGTTTGTTTGAAGCAGCGGTTAATTATTTTGTTTCAAAATCAGATGAAAGTTCGGCACTTTTTAGTTCGCGACGTAAATTTATAGGGCAATTGGCCTTGGGCATTGCTGCCATCCCTTTTATTTCGATTCTCTATGGAATCACAAAAGGGAAATATAATTTTAAAGTTTTAAAATATACACTAGAATTTGATGATTTACCAGCTGCTTTTGACGGGTATCAGGTCACCCAAATAAGTGACATTCACAGTGGTAGTTTTGACAATAAAGAAAAAATTAATTATGCGGTAAATCTTGTAAATGAGCAAGCCTCTGATGTAATTATGTTTACTGGCGATATGGTAAACAGTAAATCCAAAGAAATGCGTCCGTGGAAATCGACTTTTTCAAAATTAAAGGCAAAAGATGGAATATTCTCTATTTTGGGAAATCACGATTATGGCGATTATACGCGTTGGCCATCAGATGAAGCAAAAGCAGAAAACTTTCAGGAGTTATTGGATATTCAACAAGAGATGGGTTTTGATCTCTTGAGGAACGAAAGTCGGTTTATTGAAAAAGACGGGGCTCGTTTGGCTATTATAGGGGTTGAAAATTGGGGCAAAGGGTTTAAGCAAAAAGGCGATTTAACCCTTGCATCATCCAAAGTGGACGCAAATGATTTTAAAATCCTATTGAGTCACGATCCTTCACATTGGCAGTACGAAGTTGTAAAAGATCCCAACCATTACCACCTCACTTTAAGTGGTCATACTCATGGAATGCAGTTTGGCATTGAGATTCCTGGACTCATTAAATGGAGTCCTATTAAATGGCGCTACAAATATTGGGCAGGTATTTATGAAAAGGCTGGTCAATACATAAATGTGAACCGTGGTTTTGGTTTTTTAGCCTTCCCAGGTCGGGTTGGTATTTGGCCCGAAATCTCCGTTATAACGCTTAAAAAAAGGATAAATAACACTTAAACCCCAGAAAATATTATATTTACGCCAAAATTATACTTATATTTATCATAAGTGGATATAAATAAGTAGTATTATTATTGAAGTTTGATACATAAATCAACATGATATGTCAAAATTTGGAGAGTTAATAGATGTTGAAATTCCAGTATTGTTCGAGTTCTTCACAGAATGGAGTGACGAATCCGAAGCGATGCACGATGTTCTCAGAGATGTTGCTGCCGCAATGGGTGACAAAGCCCGGGTGATTAAAATTGACGTTGAAAAAAATCAGGATCTTGC
>JABAZA010000033.1 GCA_018608725.1 Flavobacteriaceae bacterium | reverse complement strand
AAAGGAGACCTTACGGATAGTATTTATGCGTGCGAAACCTGTACCTCACAAATCGAAACCCCTGATTTGTTAAATCTTAACCATTGGCGTTGTCTTAATGACAGTATGTGGAGTGAATTTCTTCCTGTACAGGTCATTTCGTGGCGTATGCTCAATCGTGTACTTTCGGCGGGTTGGTCTCAGGATTTATTAGATATGATGTATTTAGATGAACAAGCATTGGAGTGGGCTAAAGCTCTTGGAGATGGTGTGGAAGAAACAACAAAAATTGTCCATAGAGATGTTAATGGTGTCATTTTAGAAGCTGGGGATAGTGTCGTTCTGATTAAAGATTTAAAAGTGAAAGGATCAAGTATGATTGCCAAACAAGGGACCGCTGTTCGAAGGATTTCTCTAGATCACGAAAATGAAACTTACATTGAAGGAAAGGTGGATGGGAAGCACATCGTAATTATCACACAATTTGTAAAGAAAATTTAGTTTTTTTCTAAGGCTTCTTTGTAGGTTCTAAGGCATCGTTCTCTAGCAAATTTATGATCTACCATAGGTTTAGGATACGATAATTCTTGATATTCAGGCACCCATTTTTTAATATATGTATGCGCTTTGTCAAAATTGGTAACTTGTGTAGTAGGGTTAAAGATTCTAAAATAAGGTGCTGCATCCACTCCACAACCCGCAACCCATTGCCAATTACTCACATTGCTTGAAAGTTCAAAATCATGGAGTTTTTCAGCAAAATAAGCCTCTCCCAACCGCCAATCAATCAAAAGGTGCTTACATAAAAAACTTCCAACGAGCATACGTACGCGGTTGTGCATAAACCCTGTTTGATTTAGTTCTCGCATTCCTGCATCCACAAGGGGATAGCCCGTGTTTCCATTACACCACTTTTTATATTCCTCGGGGGCATTTCTCCATTGAATAGCATCATATTGAGGTTTGAAACTTTTGGTAACGGTATGGGGAAAATGCCATAAAATTTGCATAAAAAATTCACGCCAAATTAATTCTTTTAAGAACGTATTGTTGGTATGTTGAACTGCTTTAGAAACTATGTCCCGGATACTCACCGTTCCAAATCGTAAGTGGGGACCTAATTTTGATGTGCCCTCAATCGCAGGGAAATTGCGGGTAGCTTCATAATTTTCAATGATAGCACTTTCTACTCTGTAAGGTGCAATTTTAACAGGGTTTGGTTCAAAGTTCATTGACTCTAAATCTACCCATGGATAAGAATCCGATTGGACGGTGTTACTTAATAAATTTTCTGAGTTAAATGGGCTATAATGATTGGTATTAAAAGTGGCCAACCATTTTTTAGAGTAAGGAGTATAGACTTTATAAGGAAGTCCATCATCTTTAGTGATTTCATTTTGTTCAAAGATCACTTGATCTTTGAATGATTTAAAATCAATAGATTTTGAGCTAAGTAATTCAGAAATGTTTTGATCTCTTGAGATTGCATAGGGTTCATAATCTCGATTATAATATACAGTTTCTATATCATATTCATTTGTAAGTTTTTCGAATATAGTCTCGGGGGTTCCGTGGTACACAGACAGGCCACTTCCGTGTTTTTGGAGATTTTTATGGATTGTTTTTAACTGTTCATGAATAAACTCAACTCTTGCATCATTTTTAGGTAAAGATTCTAAAATAGAGCTGTCAAAAATAAATATAGGGAGTACAGCCTTGTCCTGTTTCAAGGCTTCATATAACCCATGATTGTCATACAGTCTTAAATCTCTTCTAAACCAGAATATGGAAACAGTTGTTTTCATTAGTATGTCCCAAATAATTCTATTAATTTCTTTTGTCTATAGGAAAAAATCTCTTCCAATTTAGGTTTTACCAAAAATGGATGAACGAGTTGCCCCAACCATCCCATCGGAACTTTATAGTCAATAATATCTTCCATTTCTACTCCGCCTTCAATCGCTTTGATAAAATGTTTGTGATGCCAGAGTGCATAAGGTCCAAAACGTTGCTCATCTACAAAATAATGTTGGTCTTTAACGTGCGTGATTTCAGTGACCCATTTTGTTTTAATTCCCAAAATTGGGGTCACAATGTATTGTATAATTTGACCTGGATACATTGGACGATCGGCTCCAGATAATATATCAAAACTCATATACTCTGGAGTAATGGTTTTTAGGTTTTTAGGATCAGATAAAAATGTCCAAGCTTCTTCTAAACTAATAGGTAGATTTTGCTTTTTATGTAGAGTGTATATTTTCATGTATTACTAATTATATAATGCGATGTATAAATTTAGAGATGTTGCAAGCACCAACCAAATGCAATAGGGGAGAACGTAAAAACGTTTATTTTGAAGGGAGTGTTTGTATGCTACCAAAAAATAAAACATCAAGAGCGTTAGAATGATGATATTGAGCAACCCTAAAAGAACCAAGTGTTGATTGAAAAAAAAGTAATTCCAAAATACATTTAATGCAAATTGGATGCTGAATAATAAGATTACTTTTTTGGATCGATTCACTTGAATTAAGAAAGTCATATATACTGAAAACAAGATCATAATACTGCTCCAAGCCATTCCAAAAACCCAACCTGGTGGAGACCATGGTGCTTGATTCAAGTTGATATACCATTCTGTGCGTGGACCATCATTCATGATCCAACTTCCAATCGCAAGAGCACTAAAATTAATGAGAAGAAAAAGGAGTAAACCTTTATAAAATTTCATTAGCTATTAAGTTTGTCAATTTCATCTAATATTTGTTGTGCTTCTGCATACTTTGCATCACTCGCAGATCGATTCGTAGTTGAAAGTTCGTGCCACTCTGACATTAACTTTTTGTAACGATCCTGAAGCTTTTCTACTGGGGTTTTTGTTTTGAAAATTCCAAACATAATTTATTTTAATTGACGGGTTATTTTACTACTTAATGGTTTAGTAATTGAATAAAAATAATCTACAAATGCACCTTCACTATCAACTAGGTATTTTTGAAAATTCCACTTAACAGAAGTACTTTTCATTCCATTTAATTCTTTTTCCGTTAGCCATTTATACAATGGGTGTTTATTGTCTCCTTTTACATCAATTTTTTCGGTCATTAAGAAAGTAACGCCATAGTTTTTTGAACAGAAAGATTGTATTTGATCTGCAGAACCAGGTTCTTGACTGCCAAATTGGTTGCATGGAACTCCGATAACCATCAATTTATCTTGATAGGTTTCATAAAGTTTTTGAAGGTCTTCATATTGCCCTGTAAATCCACATTCAGAAGCGACATTTACAAATAGAATATGTTTCCCTTTATAGTCGTTTAGGTTGATAGGATTCCCTTCAAGACTGTTAATTTCAATAGAGTATAAAGACATATTTGGATTCTTTTTTATTTGTGAACAAGATGTAATTGAAACAAAAAGTAGGGTTGTTATAACCACACCTAATTTTATAGGTTTCATTTAATTATAATTTTAAAGAGACAATACCACAGTCTAGATTAAAAATTTGTCCAGAAATTGATTTAGATACATCAGATAAAAGGTATGTCGCCATGGCAGCAACTTCATTAGGTTCAAGATATTTCTTTAAAGGATGTCTTTGAATGGTGCTTTCAATCATGCGTTCATTTCTTAAAAATTTAGCAGCTAATTCAGTGTTTGTAATTGTTGGAGCAATTGCATTCACTCTTATTTTAGGAGCTAAATCTGCAGCCACAGATTTTGTCAATCCTTCAACAGCTGATTTTGCGGTTGCAATACTGGCATGAAATGGCATCCCTAATTTTGTGGCTACCGTACTAAATAAAACAATTGAGGCAGCCTCGCTTGTAGCAAGTGCTTTGGTATAGGTTTGAATGCATTTCACTGCTCCAATGACGTTTATTTCGAAATCGGTTTTGAAATCATCAACATTTAATCTGTTAAAAGGCTTTAGATTGATGCTTCCAGGACAGTATATCAATCCATCTGCAGTTTCAATTTCAGGCAAATCATCTGTGAGTATATCGCAGGAAAAGTGAGACAAGTTATCGTGTTGAAACTCTGGAGAGGTTCGACTGATGTTGATAACTTGGTGGTCGCTAAGAAGGCTTTCTGTAATGGCTTTTCCAATACCTTTACTACCTCCAATAATAATAATTTTTTTCATGCTTGTAATGGACGGCCTTTTAATCGTTTTTCAATTTTTTGTTTGATCACAGTTAAGCGTTTCATAAGATCCATCAGTGCAGGGTCTTTAGAGGTTTTATAAATTTCATTTACCCCCAATATTAATGCTTTTACCTCTCTTGATGCTTCTATACGTTCACTCGTTGTTTTAAATGTGAGTGGTTTTTGTTCAAAAGCTTCAGCTTGTTTTACAACATCCATAGTTATAGTTTTAAATAATTTTGTA